>JAEZLY010000264.1 GCA_023414985.1 Bacillota bacterium
GCTTAAGCTTAAGCAGATATTTTCCGCAGGTTTTAAACTCAGGTAAAATCGTCTTATGCCTGGTACGGTCGATCATTTTATAACAGCATAAGGTCAATGTCGGGAGAAATACCATAACAGAGATGAAACTGAGTACAATCCCTTTCACCAGGTTGATACCCAGATCGGAGCCGATCCGAAAGCGCATGAACAGCAGCGCAACAAAACCGAATAAGGTGGTAGCGGCGCTGGCAGCAATAGCTGCAAAGGCCCTTTTCATAGCACGCTGCATTGCCTCTTCCACCGGGAACTCCTTCCTGAACTCGGTGAAACTGTGAAGCAGAAAGATGGCATAGTCCAGGGATACTGCCAGCTGCAGGATGGGACTGATGGATTGGGTAAGGAAGGAGACCTCACCAAATAAAATATTACTTCCCATATTAATCAATACCGATATACCGATGGAAGCAATAAAGAGGAAAGGCTCCAGCCAGGAACCGGTTGATATGATCAGGATAAATAATATGATGGGAACCAATATGGCAGATGCTTTCAGCACCTCAGATACGACAAGCTTCTGTGAAGTGGCAATATTAACAGCATCACCTGCCAGTGCATTCTCTTCTCCGATCAGCGAATAGACAGCGTCAGCGGCATCCTTTTCCATCCCCTCTTTGATCGTTATGGAGAATAACGCATTATGGTCCTTATAGTATTCTTCGATGAGGGAAGGATCTGCCATTTCAACGGGTTGCTTTATATCGTACACATCATCGAGCCATAATACCTCAGTTACACCCTCGGCAGACGCTAGCTTTTCTTTGTAAGCCAATGCTTCCTGAAGAGTTACGTCCTTTATCATGACACGTGCATTTGGTATCGAAGCAGTAAATTCCTTCTCCAGCAGATCAAGAGCAACAGTGGAATTTGCATCGGATGGCAGATAATCGGCCAACTTAAAATTTACGGATACTTGGGTCATCAGCACTGCACTGATGATTGCAAGGAGGGAAAAAACTGTTACAATCAATTTTTTGTGCTTTACTATATGCCTTGGAATATCTCTCATCTTTACCTCCTTCTAGTAAACAAAGTGTTGATTTTTAATCGCATTTATAGAATAATGATATTGTGTATTGAATACAACAATCAGTTTTTTTGAAAATGGTAAAAAAGAATCAAATTTAAAAAATTTGTTGAGTACCCGGCAAATCAAATTGTGAAAATTTTATAAACTAAGAATTCCCCATATTGCTTAATTTATGAAACGGTTACAGAACTGCGGAATGATCGCTACAATAAGATGAACGCCGGAGAGGAAGGATCGGATGGAGAAGGAGAACAGAAAAGTCAGATATTCCAAGATGGTATTGAAGGAGAGCCTAATAAAACTAATGAAGCAAAAGCCAATCTCCCGGATTACAATTACCGAGATATGTGAAGAGGCTGATTTGAACAGAGCGACGTTCTATGCACACTATACGGATCAATATGAGCTGCTGAAACAGATTGAACAGGAGCTTGTGGATGACATTAATCAATACCTGGCAGATTATTCCTTCCGGGAGAAGGGCTCGGAATCCTTTGAACTGATGGAGCAGATCTTTGAATATATCAAGGAAAACAGTGAGGTATGTTCCGTATTGCTCAGTGAGAACGGGGATAAGAATTTCCAGAAGGATGTCCTAGCAATTGTAAAGCACCAATGTATTACCGAATGGACCAGCAATACGGTGAATAAGGATATCGCGGAATATATTTATGACTATGCTACCAACGGAAGCCTGGGTATTATCCTGAAATGGATTCAGGAGGGGATGGTACGCTCCACCGGGGAAATGGCGGAAATTATTATCAAATTAACGGACAGGGGTATTTCCGCTTTTGTTTCTTAGGTATATAATAAAAGCTAACAAGACGATCTATGAAGGAGGAGAAAGCCTCCTATGAAGTCAATTATTTATCTCTAATTTATGAAGGAGGATTTGTATGAAAAAAGTAATTGCATTTTTTTGCATCGTACTGGTTCTGATGAGTATGACCTCTACGGCATTTGCCGCAAAGAAGGACACAAAGGCACCGACTGTCACTAAAACCAGCCCGGTGGATAAGACCGGTGGGATCATGAGAGAGACATCCCTCGTCGTACGTTTCAGTGAAGCAGTAACGAAGGGAAAGGCAATTAAGAAGCTTGCCCTGACCGATGCCAACGGCAGTGCAGTGAAATATGCCTATGAGATCAAGGATAACCTGCTTACGATAACACCAAAGGCTGATTTGAACTATAGCATGGCTTATACGCTTACCGTTCCTGCAGCAGCGGTTAAGGATAGTGCAGGAAATGATTTGAAGGAAGAGTATACTCTGAACTTCATTACGGAGGCGGATCCCTCCAAAGACAATCCGGAAGCGGATACGTCTTATAAGTACAATATGGAGATTGAAGCAAATCTCCAGGGACAGCTGACGGAAGGGATGCAGCTCTATCTGATCCAGTATCTGAAGCTTTTCGGTATTGATGCAAAGATAAAAAAAGTGGAGCTTGTATCGGATTAACATAAAATGAGCAAAATAGTGCACCTGGAACATATACAGGTGCATTGTTTTGTTATCCTGTAAAAGTTAAAATAGATATGGATGAATCATATCCGTATGCTTATTTTACAGGAGGAGTAATATGAGTCAGTTTGAATATCTGAAGAAGAAACCGTTTCATCTGAATGATACCCAATTGGATTGGGTAAAGAATACCCTGGCGGGAATGACTACCCAGGAGAAGATTGGGCAGCTGTTCTGCCTGATTTCCTACAGTAGCGACCATGGCTACCTGTCAAATCTTGCAAAGAACGTTAAAATCGGCGGAATTATGGGACGTCAGATGCCTCTGGAGGAGGTGTGTGACATGACTAATTTCCTGCAGCAGGAGTCTCAAATCCCGATGCTGGTAGCTGCGAACTTCGAAGCCGGCGGCGATGGATTAATCAAAGAAGGGACCAATATCGGTCCGAATATGCAGATCGGTGCAACGGGTGATCCTGCCTTTGCAGGCAAGCAGGGATATGTATGCGCGAAAGAAGGACTTGCAGTCGGAGCAAATTGGGCCTTCGCACCGGTCATTGACATTGATAAGAACTTCCGTAATCCGATTATGTCCACCAGATTGTATGGCAGTGATGACAAGCTGGTAAGAGACTGCGGCGTTGCCTACACCAAGGCAGCTCAGGAGCTGGGGATGGCAGTATCCATCAAGCATTTCCCCGGAGATGGAGTGGATGAGAGAGACCAACATCTGGTTACCAGCAGCAATGACTTAAGCTGCGAGGAATGGGATGCAACCTTTGGTGAGGCTTACAAAGCAAGTATCGATGCCGGAGCGATGACAGTCATGATCGGACATATCATGCAGCCCGCATACAGCAGAAGACTTTGTCCGGGAATCAAGGATGAGGATATTATGCCTGCAACCCTTGCACCCGAGTTGATCAATGGTCTGCTTAGAGAAAAGCTAGGGTTTAATGGTATGATCGTTACTGATGCAACCACAATGGCCGGATTTACGATCCCCATGGCCCGCAGTAAGGCGGTACCATATACGATTGCCTGCGGCTGTGATATGTTCCTGTTTACAAAGAACCTGGATGAGGATTATGCTTTTATGACCCAGGGTGTGAAGGACGGCGTGATTACACCGGAGCGTCTGGATGAGGCAGTAACCCGTATCCTTGGATTAAAAGCAGCATTAAAGCTGCCCGAGAAGAAGGTGGACGGCAGTCTCTTTGTCAAGCCTGAGGAAGCCAGAAAGATTGTGGGCTGTAAGGAACATAAGGAGATGGAGCTGGACTGTGCGGATCATGCTGCTACCCTGGTGAAGAATACACAGAATCTGCTTCCAATCAATCCTGCAAAACACAAGAGAATTCTTCTTTACCCCATCTTATCCGGCGAAAGTGCCTTCGGTGGCGGTGGTGAGGATGTAGCCGGTATCATGAAGGAAGCACTGGAACAGGAAGGCTTCCTTGTGGATATCTTCGAAGCAGCCCAGGGTTATGAAGGAATGCTGAAAAAATATCAGGAAACGGTAGATTCCTATGATTTATTACTTTATGTCGGCAACATGGCTACAAAGAGCAATCAGACGACAGTACGTATAGAATGGGCGCAGCCGATGGGAGCCAACTGCCCGTCTTACCAGAGCGTTGTTCCAACGATGTTCCTTTCCTTTGCGAATCCTTATCATCTGCTCGATGTACCGAGAATCAGAACCTTTATCAATGCGTATAAATTTAAAGAGGCAAATGTCAAGGCTGTGATCGATAAGCTCCTTGGAAGAAGCGAATTTAAGGGGAAGACACCGGTCGATCCCTTCTGTGGCAGATGGGATGCAAGATTATAGACAAGTCCGGCATTTCCCTCATAAAAGGAGATGGTAAAATGATTAAGTATACCACGGAGCTGATACAGAAGCTTCAGAAAGAAACAGAAGTGATTCGGGGGTATCATACCGATGTGCTTCTAAAGAAGAGCCCCACGGAATCAAGACCCGGATATCTGGATCCATATGAAAAGGCCTGTCTGAATATCAATTGGGTTGCAGAGGATGAGAAGGGGAAGAGGGAGGAGAAGGAACAACTTTCTCCTGAAGCCCGGCTTCAGCAGATCCGAGACCGTATGGGGTTTCCGAATTATAATCTGAATACAGAAGAGCTGATTACAAAGTATGAGGAATTGAAGCTTGGTGAGAATCAGGTGGGCCTATGGCGCTATTACAAAAGAAAATCCGAACAGAAGAAGCGTCCCTGTCTGGTCTATATCCATGGAGGCGGCTTTATCGGCGGTACGGTGTACTGCGTCGAAAACCCCTGCAGGCTGATTGCCCAGCTGGCAGATGCCATAGTGTTCAATATCGACTATTCCCTTGCACCGGAGAAGCCTTTTCCACACGGATTGAATGATAATTACAATGCAATCCGTCATATCTATGAGAACGCTGACTATTATGGGATCGACAGAAATAAGATAGCGGTTGCGGGTGACAGCGCGGGCGGTAACTATTCAGCAGCAATAGCACTAAAAGCAAGGGACGAGAAGCTTCCGATGCTTGCGGCTCAGATACTGATCTATCCGGCTGTTGTCATGGGCTCTGAGGCAGCCAAGGGATATGCATTCCGTGAGGACGAATTCCTCCTGTCGGAAGAGGAAGGACCGATCATCGCACCCATGCTGATGCTTGGCAGACCCGGAGATATTGCTAAGGATCCGATGATCGGAAGCTATCTTCCCGATGTGAGAGAAGTCAGGAACCCCTATGTCAGTCCGATGTTGGCCGAAAGCCATGCCGGGCTGCCGAAAGCCCTGGTTGCAGTGGCAGAATTTGATGGTCTGAGGCTGCAGGGTGAATTCTATGCCGGAATGCTTCTAAAGGCAGGGGTGGAGACGAGGGTTCTTCGCTATGCCGGTGTAACCCATGCTTTTATCGACCGTCTCGGACATGTACCGCAGGCAGAGGATTTGTGCATTGAGATTGCAAAGCTTTTGAAGGAACTTTAGCTTTATCTGATTTGATATTTTCGAGGATGTATTTTGCTCTGAGCCTTGACAATACAGGCATTTGTATTATATGATGAACTGGTTTGAATTGTTTTTTAGTTTGGAGGAGTATTCAGTGAGCAATTACACTAAGGAAATAAAGAGAAGACGTACCTTCGCGATCATATCCCATCCGGATGCCGGAAAGACAACCTTGACAGAAAAGCTTCTGTTATATGGAGGAGCGATAAATCTGGCAGGCTCGGTAAAAGGTAAAAAGACGGATAAGCATGCCGTATCCGACTGGATGGAGATTGAGAAACAGCGTGGTATCTCCGTTACATCATCAGTCATGCAGTTTAATTATGACGATTATTGCATTAATATATTGGACACCCCGGGACATCAGGATTTCTCAGAGGATACTTATCGTACCCTGATGGCAGCAGATTCGGCTGTCATGGTTATCGATGGATCCAAGGGTGTTGAGGCACAGACAAAGAAATTGTTCAAGGTATGTGTCATGCGTGGTATACCGATTTTTACCTTTATCAATAAGCTGGACAGAGAGGCAAAGAATACCTTCGAGCTGCTCGATGAGATCGAGACGGTACTTGGTATCCGTACCTGTCCGATCAACTGGCCGATTGGTTCCGGTAAGAATTTTAAAGGAGTCTATGACAGAGAAACCAAGCATATCAATCGTTTTTACGCTGCCCACAACGGTATGAAGGAAGTAGATACGGTGGAGGTGGAGCTGGGAGATCCGAGTCTGGACGAACTGATCGGCAAAGAGAATCATGATATCCTGACAGAGGAGATTGAGCTGATTGACGGAGCCAGCAGTGAATTTGATTTAGAGCAGGTACTGCAGGGCAAGCTGACACCGGTATTTTTCGGCTCAGCACTGACCAACTTCGGTGTGGAGACCTTTTTAAAGAGGTATCTTGCCATGACTACTTCGCCACTGCCGCGTCACTGTACCGAGGGAGAAATTGACCCGATTACCAATGATTTTTCGGCCTTTGTATTTAAGATTCAGGCCAATATGAATAAAGCCCACAGAGACAGGATTGCTTTCATGCGCATCTGTTCCGGTAAGTTCACCGCCGGTATGGAGGTCAATCATGTGCAGGGTAATAAGAAAATCCGCCTTTCCCAGCCTCAGCAGCTGATGGCGAGTGAAAGAACCATCATTGAAGAAGCCTATGCCGGAGACATCATCGGAGTGTTTGACCCGGGTATCTTCTCAATTGGTGATACCATTTGCGCTCCTGATATGAAGATCACCTATGAGGGTATCCCGACTTTCTCGCCGGAGCATTTTGCTAAGGTAAGACAGGTAGATACCATGAAGCGGAAGCAGTTCTTAAAGGGTATCTCCCAGATTGCCCAGGAAGGTGCAATCCAGATCTTCCAGGAGTATAACACCGGTATGGAGGAAATTATCGTAGGTGTCGTAGGAACACTGCAATTTGACGTACTCAAGTTCCGGTTGGAATCCGAATACGGCGTAGAGGTTCGTCTGGAGCCCCTGCCCTATGAGCATATTCGTTGGATTGAGAATAGGAATATGGATGTCAGCAAGCTCGGAGTTTCTTCCGATACGAAGAAGGTTAAGGATTTGAAAGGGAATCCGCTGTTGCTTTTCGCGCACAGCTGGAGTATCCAGACAGCCCTTGATCGTAACAAAGGGCTTGAATTATCGGAGTTTGGCAGATAGTACGGAAGGTGACTGATTTGAATAAATCAAATGGGAATACAGGAGGAAACGGTATTCTGGAATTGGATATTCATGGTATGACCAAGTACCAGGCCAAGTTGTGTATTGACAGCCATTTAAAGAAGGCCAAAGGCAATCTTTACAGGCTTCGTATCATCCATGGCTATCAGGGAGGAACGGAGCTTAGGGATATGGTACGCAGGGAATATCATAAAAATCCTAAAGTTCTTCGGACTGAGATAGGATTAAATCAGGGAATTACCGATCTGGTACTCCGGGAGTTATAAGAAAGAAAGGGACTGCACTACAACGTAGAGCAGTCCCTATTTTTATCTTATAGGTAAGTTCATCCTATAAGATAAAAATGCTCCGCAAGGATGTGCACCTCGCGGAGAGGTAGTTTGTTGCTGCGCAACCCGCTCGGGCGCAAAAGTTTCAGCTAGCTGACACTTTTTTTAAGAGCTAGACAGATGGGCAACCAGAACATATCTCTCCGGAGCCGCACCGGTATACACGAACGGGTAGCAGGTGCTTATTGTCAAGGTGGCGTGCGGTTTGGGCACAATGACTGTCCGATCGTCCTTCTCTACAATTCTCACTTTATCTACGATATAGGTAAAGCTTCCGGCATCGGTCGTAATCAGAAGAGAATCTCCCACTCCGACCTTACCGAGCTCTTGAAATACAGTGTTTCTGTGACCGGACAGAACACAATTATCTTGTTCTCCGGGTAGAACGCTTCCTACATAATGTCCTACACCAAGATCCAATTCATCCGTTCCGGTACCTTCATAGATGGGAACAGTTAGTTTGAGCTTCGGGATGGCCAGCGTACCGAAATGGTCTCCGCGCTCCGGACGCTTTAAATATAATAGTTGTGCTTCCCTCATAGAGAGCGCCTGTTTTAAAGTGGAGGGCGTGGAAGAAAGGCTTCGGTCTGACAATATACCACCTTTAAGACTATCCTGTTCCATTGCTTGATCAGGCGCTTCGGTATAGCTTCTGATTGCAGTTAAGCTTCTCGTATAGTGATAACTGTGATAACAGATCAACCATAACCCACTGACCGTCAGCAGCAGAGCCACAGAGTAGAGATAATGGCAGCTACGGTTCTGTTTATCGTTGTGATAGGATTTTTTTCTTCTCATATTCGGCCTTCTTGTACAGTATTAGCCCAGTCAGCAGAAAAGCCAAGCCCAGGACTATCCCAGGCAGATAATTGGCAGCGGTCTTCGGCAGCTTTCCACCCTTTATTGTCTTCGGAACAACGACAGATTTACCGGTAACTACAGACTGCTTTGCGGTATCGATTGCGGAACCGAATTCCTCTGCAGCGGTATCCAGATTCCCGAAGAGTGCTTCCAGCTTATGGTGGTCAATGACGAAATCAGCCAGAAGCTTCGAATCCGAACTGTATAATACGATTTTAAAATCCTGGGACAGAAAGTCTTTATCCTGCAGGGCCTCATCAATTGTCAAAGGAATCTCTTCTCCATCCTTCAGCATATAAAAGGCAGGCTGAAGGCGGAATAAATCGAAGAAGTCATGGAACCAGTCGGCAAAAAGCCCGGCTTGTTCGGCCGTCATGGTTTCTTCGTTGATATCCGATAAGGCTGCCAGACGCTTTTGCATAACATTCATCTTAGACAGGAATAAGGGATCAGAGAAATAACCCTCCATAGAAGACATATAGTCGGACAGGGTTTGAAGCTCCTGCTCCGATAAGTCCATGGTGGTTAAAAGCTCCGAAAGCATAGCTTCATCAAAGACCGGTTGAGTAACATCCGGTGACTCAGTTACTGTGGGATCCGCGTTCGTGTCAGATGCAGAGTCAGTGCTGTAATAATATACTGCGAAATCCAGTTCATCCAGGAAGATATAATCCGTCAGTTCTTCACCGTAGCCGGCCAGAAGCTGTTGAAGCTCCGGCATTGTAAGCTGATAGGTATCCAGGATATCCTTTAGATTACCGTAATCTGACTGAATAACCTCTCCGAAATAACTCTTAACCTCATCGATGGTTTTCAGATCGCTAAAATTCTGACCTACCGCAGACATGGATGCTTCCAGCATCTCCTTGGTGATCTGTAAACCTCTTGTGGTACTGATCTCATCCAGATACTGAGTCAGTTCCTGATCAAAATCAGGTGCTCCTGTTGCATATGCGATATGCGGCATCATTCCGATCAGCAGCAATAAAGAAAGTAACAGTACTCCCACTTTTTTCATTTTATACTCCTCCATGGTTATGTTGTTATGTCTGAAGAGAGGCTTCCCTCTCCGGTATGTGTAATGATTATATAATGGTAAAAGAACAGCCGCTATACGTGAAGTGCTGCTAAATCTGGATAATATTGAGACATCTAGATAAGCAGATAGGATCGACTTCAAACCGGTGCCCTCGAATTGGAATAATCTTTTCTTTTAAAAAATTGCTATGGTAAAGAAATGGTATCTTTGCTATAATTATTCTATTGTTAATTACTACTACAACGAATTCATAAAAGGAGAGGAAGCTATGAAGGTAACGAATATAACCAATATTGATGCTTTTTTTAAGGTAATTGATGCCTGCTCAGGTAAGGTGGAGCTGGTTACCAACGAAGGCGACAGACTGAATTTGAA
>JAEZLY010000204.1 GCA_023414985.1 Bacillota bacterium
GAATTATTCGGAGAGGTTCCCGGTCCGGTATATCCCCTATTGATTAAGATTATCGATGCAAAGGCTGATTTGAGTATTCAGGTGCATCCGGATGATACCTATGCGAAGGAAAAGGAAAACGGGGCCCTTGGTAAGACGGAATGCTGGTATATCCTGGACTGTGATGAGGATGGAGAAATCGTCATCGGCCATACGGCAAAGGATAAGGATGAGCTACGGAATATGATTGAAGAGCATCGTTTTAAGGAACTGATCCGGGTCCTGCCGATAAAGAAGGGTGAATTCTTTCAGATAGAGCCCGGAACGGTACATGCTATTAAAAAAGGAACCGTAATTCTTGAGACGCAGCAGAACAGTGACATCACCTATCGACTTTATGATTATGACAGACTGGATAACGGAAAACCCCGAGAGCTCCATATAGATAAGAGTATTGATGTCATCCGCTGTCCGCATATTGACAGTGAAGTCAGCCACAAGCTGGAGTGCTATCAGGATTATGATACGGAAGAGTTCGTCTCCTGCCATTATTACACTGTGAAGAGAATGAAGCTTCATGGGGAGCAGGAGTTTTTACAGGAGCATAAGTTCCTGAATGTCAGTGTCATAGAAGGCAGTGGGTGGATTGACGAGCAGCAGTTGAAAAAAGGAGATCATTTTATCCTTCCCTACGGATATGGAAGATATAAGCTGAAGGGAAATATGGAACTGATCGTATCCCATATCTGATGAATAAACGGAGGAGGAATCCTCCGGTAAGGGATATATAGGAGGATTGAAAGATGAGGGTGCAGGAAATCAGGAGGCATCTGGAGAGGGATATCATTCCCTTCTGGAGGAGCTTACGGGATGATGCTTACGGTGGATTTTACGGAGAGATGGATTATGAACTTAACCTTGATCAGAAGGCAGATAAGGGCTGTATTTTAAACAGCAGAATACTTTGGTTTTTCACCAACGCATACTTAACGCTTGGGGATCAGGAATGCCTTGACGATGCAAAGCATGCCTACGAATTCTTGAGGAAAGCGTTCTTTGATCAGGAAAACGGCGGAGTGTACTGGTCGGTAACCTATGATGGCAGACCTGCTGACGATACAAAGCACACCTATAACCAGGCATTTGCAGTCTATGGACTTGCTTCTTATTATGCTGCTTCGGGTGACCGGGATGCCTTATCTCTGGCATATTCCCTGACTGAGAAGCTGGAAACGAAATGCAGAGATCAGGAGGGATATCTGGAAGCCTTTGACCGGAATTTTAAACCGGCATCCAACGAAAAGCTGTCGGAGAACGGGGTCATGGCCGAGAGGACAATGAATACACTCCTTCACGTATTGGAGGCTTATACGGAGCTCTACCGTGTGGATAAGAATGCTGCCGTTGCCGATCAGCTGAGATGGATGCTGGAGCTTTATTCAGATAAGATATACAACCCGAAGGAGCGTAGACTTGAGGTGTTCTTTGACTTGGGGTATCGTTCTCTGATTGATTTGAATTCCTATGGTCATGATATTGAGGCTTCCTGGCTGGTAGACCGTGCTGCACAGGTGCTGGAGGACCCGGCATACATCAAGAGGGTTTCCGTGATCAATGAGGAACTTGCTGATCAAATCCATAGTGTTGCTTTGGATGACAACTCGTTATTCAATGAATGTGAGGAAGGAAAGGTGGATACCAAAAAGGTATGGTGGGTACAGGCGGAAGCGCTTCTTGGCTTCCTGAATGCATACAAGAAGAATCCTGAGCGAAAGGATTACTTAGAGAGTGTAGGAAGAGTATGGGATTATATCAAGACTCACATGATTGACCCGAGAAAGGGCTCGGAGTGGTTTAATGAACTGAACCGGGACGGAACACCGATTAAGACGAAGGAGATCGTCGGTCCCTGGAAATGTCCGTATCACAACGGAAGAATGTGCTTTGAGGTAATCAATCGCAAGATTGAATTCTAATCTGACTGAAATGATAAAGGAGAGTAAACGATGCATCCCAATTATTATGTAGAGCTGGACAAATACCAGCACCTGATTGAACGAAAGAATGAAAAGAGTACCGTTTATACCGGCATGTATGACCGTTATGTCAATCCGGTACTGACAAATGAGCATGTCCCTTTATTCTGGAAATATGATCTGGATGAGAAGTCCAATCCGTTCTTCATGGAACGGCTGGGAGTGAATGCTGTATTTAATTCCGGAGCCCTCGAGCTGAACGGAAAGTATTATCTGGTAGCGAGAATTGAAGGAAATGACAGAAAGTCCTTCTTCGGCGTTGCCGAGAGCGACAGTCCGGTCGATGGCTTCCGTTTCTGGGATTATCCGGTGGAGCTGCCGGATACCTGCAAGGAGGAGACCAATGTTTATGATATGCGCTTGACGAAGCATGAGGACGGATATATTTACGGTGTCTTCTGCTCAGAAAGCAAGGATACAGGCTCGACAGATCTCTCTGCCGCGGTAGCGGAGGCAGGCATTGTCAGGACAAAGGATTTGAAGCATTGGGAAAGGTTGAGTAATTTGAAGACCCTTCAATCTCCCCAGCAGAGAAATGTGGTACTTCATCCGGAATTCGCAGGCGGAAAGTATATGTTCTATACAAGACCCATGGACGGGTTTATCGAAACCGGTTCCGGTGGAGGCATCGGTGTTGGCTTCTGTGATGATATGGAACATGCGGTGATTGACGAAGAGATCATCACCAGCAGAAGAAAATATCATACAATAACCGAAGCCAAGAATGGCGCCGGTGCAGTTCCGATCAAGACAGAGAAGGGCTGGATTCATATCGCTCATGGTGTAAGAAATACTGCTGCGGGACTACGTTATGTCATCTATGTGTTTGCCACTGATTTAAAGGACCCGACCAGAGTGATAGCGGAGCCCTCCGGCTTCTATATCGCACCGATGGGAGAGGAAAGAACTGGTGATGTATCCAACGTGGTGTTTACCAACGGAGCAATTGCAAAGGAGAATGGAGAGGTATATATCTATTATGCTTCCTCCGATACCCGCCTTCATGTGGCATCAACCACTGTGGAGAGACTGATAGATTATACCTTCAATACACCTTCTGATCCACTCAGGTCGGTGGAATGCGTACAGCAGCGCTGCGACTTAATCAGAAGGAATCTGGAGCTTTTAAATATGGGAAATAAGTAAGATAATAGGCTGTTGTAAATTACATGAAACAGGATGAACCATGTACATTTTGCAACAGCCTATTATGGTGGGAATGGAGTGTGAATTCAAGTGAATAATGCAATCATGGACGCTCTGCAGGAGCAGAGATTGCGGTGGAAGACTGATATGAACTCGGACAGAAGCCGGCTGAAGGAATTATATCGGAGCGGAGCCTTGCTGTTTCATATATCCCTGTAAAAGAAAACCTGGCATTTGAAATAGGTACCTGGCATTCTCAGGGTACTGGAAGCTATATTATTCTGTGGAAAAAGGATATCAGAGAAGGCTGGAGAATCTATCTGGATTCCAACTGGTAATGGGTGGGAAAAATATGCTTGAAAATGCTGCCGCGATGTAGTAAACTTCGTTTAAGCAACGGTTTGTGCAATGTGATTACACTTGGGCGAAAAATGCATAGCATTTGCATGGAGAAGAATTCGCATAACCAGTGAAACGTATTGTCTGTACCGGAATAAGGTTATGGGAGGCAGGAAAAGCGATGAAGAAGGTTACAATCCAGGATGTGGCGAAAGAACTGCATCTGTCCAGAAATACAGTGGCAAAGGCTTTGAACAATAGTGATACGGTTTCCTATGAGACCAGATATGTTGTTATAGAGAAAGCATATGAAATGGGATATTCCAAGCTTTCTCCCGTGGTACTGAATGAATTTAAGCTGCGCAATAAGATTGGGGATACCAAGACGATTGTCGTACTGACCAGGAGAGAGATCTCCGTGTTCTGGAACAGTATTATCATGGGAATTTCGGATGAACTGAACAAATTCGGCTGCAAGCTGCAATTCAACTTTATCAGCGAGCAGGATGAGAAGAATCTGGTACTTCCGCTGGATCTACAGGCAGAGGTGAGCGGTATTATCATCCTGAGCGTATTCACTATTGACTATATCGAACAGATCATGAAACAAAACATACCGGTCGTATTTCTGGATGCCCCGAGCAATCCGGACAGCATTACACAATACGGAGATATTGTCGTATGCGAGGGCATGAACAGCATTAAGAAGATTACTGCCGACTTAATCTCTCAGGGTATGAAACGGATTGGCTTTGTTGGGGATATTACTTACTGTAAGACCATTGGTGACCGTTACCAGGGTTATGTCAATGCACTGACAGAAGCCGGTATCAGTGTGGATGAGTCAATTGTAGCTGCCTATCATTCCGCTTATAAATTCTATAAGACGGTTGAAGTGGAGAAAGCTCTGGACAGCTTCAGCAGCATCCCGGAAGCAATTGTCTGTGCAAATGATGATATTGCGCTCGATGTGATCCGCTGCTTAAGGAGCAGAGGACTATCCGTACCTCAGGACGTCGCTGTTACAGGATATGATAATGTGGAAGGAATGGCACAGGTGGAACCGTTTCTGACGACAGTGCGTGTCGGTAATCAGCGTCTGGGAAGACGTCTGGTACAGCAGCTGATGTGGAGAATTCAGAATCCTACCTTCCCTAAGGAAATTATCTTCATAGGAGTTGAAATTATCTTCCGCCAATCCTCGAACAAAAACAGATGAAGAGGGAATAAAATGTAAGATGCACCATGACGCACAATTTATGGACAAGATATCGAAACGTAACAAAAGACCGAAGTATTGAGACACTTAAAATAAGGAGAGTAAAAAATGAGTAAAGTAAAGATGTTATCCTGTGATTTACCGAATATCCCGTGGCAGGAGAGACCTGTTGACTGTGTCGGACCGGTATGGAGATATTCAGAGAATCCGATCATAAACAGAAACCCCTTTCCGGGAGTAGCGAGAATATTCAACAGCGCAGTGGTTCCTTATCACGGCGAGTTCATCGGTGTATTCCGCGCTGAGCAGGTGGACGGAGTACCGCATTTATATATGGGTTACAGCAAGGACGGTATTCATTGGACCTACGATCAGAATAAGATTCCTTTTGTGGATGAGAAGGGAAAGCCCTTTATGCCTCGTTATGCTTATGACCCCCGTCTGATATTAGTCGAAGACACCTATTATATCATTTGGTGTACGGATTTTTACGGAGCTGCGCTCGGAATGGCTAAGACGAAGGATTTTAAGAAATTTGTCAGAGTGGAGAATCCTTTCCTGCCCTTTAACAGAAACGGAGTGCTGTTCCCGAGAAAGGTACACGGTAATTTTATGCTTCTTTCCAGACCGAGTGACAGCGGGCACACCCCTTTCGGGGATGTGTTCTTGAGTGAAAGCCCCGATCTGACCTTCTGGGGAAAGCACAGACATGTAATGGCACGCGGCAAGCAATGGTGGCAGTCGCTGAAGATCGGCGGCGGAGCCGCTCCGATCGAAACAAGCGAGGGTTGGCTGTTATTCTATCACGGTGTTACCGGAACCTGTAACGGTTATGTATATAGTATGGGAGCTTGTATCCTTAATATAGATAACCCCTCTGTCGTAAAGTACAGATGTAATAATTTTATTCTCACTCCCGAGATGTGGTACGAAGAAAGAGGCTTTGTGCCGAACGTGGTATTCCCCTGCGCAGCACTTGCTGATGCGGCAACCGGCAGAATTGCAATCTACTACGGAGCAGCAGACAGCTATGTCGGTATGGCGTTTACAACCGTGGATGAGATTGTGGACTATGTGAAAACAAATGACACTGCTTCAGAGGATGATAAGGATTTTGGTGTAATGTAGGAGATAACATGGAACAGAAAATCAATGAGATCAATTGGGAACAAGCATTTGAAAGAGGCATTCTGCGGATCGGTAATACAGAGCGATTAAGCTGTGTCATGAGACGCGCCATGGTGGGAGCGGCTCTTAAGGTGGCTTTTATCGGAGGCTCGATTACCGCAGGTGCGGCTGCCCCAACCCCGGAAGGCTGTTATGCCTATCAGGTCTACTCCTGGTGGAGGAAGAAATTCCCTCTCGCTAAGGTAGAATACCTCAATGCCGGAGTAGGTGCCACAACATCGAAATTCGGGGTGGCCCGGGTAAAAGAGGATGTGCTCAGTCAAAAGCCCGATGTCATTTTCGTTGAATTCAGCGTAAATGATACGGATACTCCAATTTATGGTGAGACCTTTGAAGGCTTGATCAGGACAATCCTGCTGGATCAGGAAGAACCTGCAATAATCATGATCAATCATGTATTCTATGATGACGGCCGTAACGCACAACGCGTTCATAATGAGGTTGGAGCGTTTTACGATCTTCCGATCGTCAGTATGAAGGAGAGCCTGTTTGAAGAGATCAGGAGGGGCAGTATAAAAAATACTGATATCAGTGCAGATAATCTGCATCCCAATGAATTTGGACATCAATTGGTGGCCGGTGTCATCCTTCATCTGCTGGAGCAAATCTATCGGCTTGTGACAGAGGAGACTCACAGAACAGCAGTTAACTCCTATATTAACGGGAAACCGCAGGAAGCTTTCTATCAGCTGAAGGAGCCTCTGACAGCCAATCGTTATTTCGGTTCCTGCAGGAAGAATTGCATCAATTATGAGCCGAAGGCCTGGGGCTTTAGTAAGGACGAGACAGAAAAGGACGGAGTCTGGGATGTGTTCCGCTATGGCTGGGGTGCGAAAAAGGCCGGCAGCAGAATCCAATTTGAAGTGGAAGGCTGGCTGATTTCCGTGCAGTATAGGAAATATGCGATCCATCCCGCACCCATTGCCAGGGCTGTCATTGACGGAGACGAAGAGCATGCGGTGCTGCTGGATGCTAACTTTGATGAGACCTGGGGGGACTGTCTGTGCCTTCAGGATGTCTACTTGGCAGAACAAAGAGGAAAGCATACGATCGAGATTATTTTAGAAAATGAAGTACCGGAGAAGGAATTCTACCTTGCTTCCATTATCACAGCATAGAGCATTAATAATATAGAACATCAGGGGTTGTTGCAAAGCTTTGCGACAACCCTCTTTTTATGTACTAAAGGCAGGTGAGCCTCTGTCCTTTCTTCGGAACTTAGGTATAATCGCGCAGGTCTCCAGATATATATGATAGTATAGGTAATTCATCTGATGGAGGAACTGCGTGAGCAATCAGGATACATGTCCATATACGGAAGGTAAAATTCGTACTGCCAGAGTACTGGCCCAGGAAGCCTCGGCAATGGTGAAAAGTCAGCAGGCATCAAAACTAAATGCAATCTGGCTGGAGACTACCGGCTGCTCCGGTAATATCATCTCCTTTCTGGAAAGTGATGATCCGAATGCCTATGAAGTACTAAGCAGTTTGGTCAATGTAACCTATAATAATACTTTAATGGGTGCGGAGGGCGATTATGCCTTTGAACGATTTCTTGAGACCTTGGAAACAGACTTCATACTCCTGGTTGAGGGTGCAATTTCCACGGCGCAGAACGGAATGTACAATATTATTGCCAACTATCATGGCAGATACATCTCTGCCTTTGAAGCGGTAAGGATGGCCGGGCAAAAGGCAAAATACGTGATTTCCGTCGGAACCTGTGCCACCTATGGAGGAATTTCTGCGGCACGGCCTAATCCGGCAGGCTGCATAAGTGTGAAGCAGGTATTGAACCGTCAGGTTATTGCGCTTCCCTGCTGTCCTTGTCATCCTGATTGGGTGGTTGGTACGGTAGCACATTTGATTGCCTACGGCCTGCCTGAGCTGGATGAGGAGCAGAGACCGGTTATTTTTTACGGAGTTACAATCCATGATAACTGCACCAGAAGAGGATTTTTCGACTCCGGTGATTTTGCAACAGCATTTGGCCAGTTCGGATGTATGTTTCGTATCGGCTGCAGGGGGCCGATTACTCGCACGGATTGTCCGAGAAGGAAATGGAATAGTTATGTCAACTGGCCGATTGGGAACAATACCTGCTGCATCGGCTGTGCCCAGCAGTATTTTCCGGATGGAACTGAGCCATTTGTGAGGTATTAGGAGGAGCTATGTCAGAGAAGATCATCATTGATCCACTGACCAGAATCAGTGGGTTTTTAGAAATTCAGGTAGAAGTAGAGAATAATCGGGTAGTCAATGCATATTCCCTGGGCCTCTTATACCGGGGATTTGAGAATATGCTGATCGGCAGGTTTCCGTTGGATGCGATTTATTTTACCGAACGTATCTGCGGTATCTGTTCCGTGGCACATTCGGTGGCATCGGCTATGGCAATTGAACAGGCATTGAACATCGAGGTGCCTCTGAATGATTACTATCTGCGGGAAATCATACACGGTCTGGAATATGTTCAGAATCATCTGAGGCATTTTTATCTCATGATGGTGCCGAGCTTTGCAAGAATCACAAGTCTGCCGCTGGTCAGTAACCAGCAGTATACTGATTTTCGCTTGTCCGATGCAGATAATGCAATTATTGAGGATCATTACATCGGAGGAGTGGAATACAGCAGAATGTCCCATGAGGCACAGGCGGTATTCGGGGGGAAAGCACCGCATAACCACGGTGTCTTCGCCGGAGGGACATCAACTTCACCAAATGCATATAATATTGAAAAAGTCAGAGCGCTGATCAAAAGGCTTCTTAATTTTGTCTCTACGTCCATGAGGGAGGATACGGATATTATAGCTGCATATTATCCGGAATATTTCGATATGGGGGTAGGATATCAGAATTTTATGAGCTATGGAGTGTTTGACCATGATGAACCGGAGATTGCCTATGTACAGCCGGGGATTATGATTGATCAGACCCGGTATGCTTTTGAACCGGGACGGATTACGGAACAGGCAGGACATTCCTGGTATAAGGAGAATGTAACACCGGATGAGGTTGATATGACAAAAGCCGGTGCCTATACCTTTATCAAAACGCCCAGATATGAGGGGATGCCAATGGAGGTCGGGCCGCTTGCGAGAATGCTTCTATCCGGAGATTATAACGGAGGGACCTCCTGTATGGACAGGATTGTCGCTAGAACACTGGAGACAGAAAAGGTCTTAAGAATACTGAGTAATCTGATTGATCGTATTGAGCTGCTTCCCAATAGCCAGCAGCCTTGGGTGATACCTGCCAGTGCCCGGGGAGCAGGATACATTGACACAACCAGGGGAGCATTGTCTCATTCCATCAACATCGAAAACCAGGTAATCGGAAGCTATAATATCATCACTCCCTCGATGTGGAATCTGTCACCGAAGGACAATGAGGGAAATCCGGGCGTGATCGAAAAGGCGCTCATAGATACCGAGCTCAGGGACTCCTCCAATCCAGTAGAAATAGGTCGGATTGTCCGCTCCTTTGACCCTTGCGTATCCTGCGCCACCCATGTTCATGATACTTCCGGCAATCATGCCCTGATCCGGCTGCTGGTATGAAGCTGAAACTGCTGGCAATCGGAAATGTATTAATGGAAGACGACGGGATAGGTGTTGTTCTGGCAAAAGAGTTAATGAATGAGCTATTGGAACTGGGGCTTACTGTAGTCATAGGAGAGACGGATCTGGATTATTCTCTGTCCCGGATCAGCAAGAAGGATTATCTGATTGTCCTGGATGCGACGGCAATGGTACCCTGTGGAGCGATAGTCAGTCTGCCCCTAGAAGCAGCGGAAACAATACATAAGGATGAAACCCAGCACAGCCTGAGTTTTCTGCATATCTGCAGACTTTATTATCCCGGAATTCAGGGAATACTTCTTGGGATAGGGATCAACAGCTGCAGTTGTCATTACGGCATCAGTGAACAGCTTTATCAAGAAACGGAAGAGATCAAGAGAATTCTGCTGCAAAGGATTATAGAATGCATTCAGGAGGTTCAGTGAGGATAGGTGGATAGATCATCAGCCGGGAGGGAAAGCTGTGGATAAAGATGAGATAAGGAGAATGATACAGAGTTACGTGAAGGAGATATGCCACTACGGGCAGATGCAGGTGTTTGCTACATCCTATTACCAGAGCAATTTCTTCCAAAGACAGATGGACGATGTAACCGACCGGCTGGTAAGCTTCTGCCTGGATCAGCAATTTTCCGAGCTGCGGGAACAACAGACGGGTGGGCAGGAGAATGAAGCGCCCCAGCCCCATGCCGGACAGGGGATAAAGACTCCGGGAGGAGGAAGGACCTTTACGCTGGAGGAATTGTCATTCTATGACGGCAGCAGTGGAAGGCCGGCTTATGTTGCGGTGAATGATATCGTTTATGATGTGACATCATTGATCAAGTGGGCCGGTGGAACTCATTTCGGAGTATATGCAGGTAAGGACCTGACTGTACCTTTCACAGAATGCCATCCGGGAACACAGGATGTCTTAAAGAACCTTCCTAAGATTGGGACACTTGTAAAATAACCAATAAAGGGGTACGATATAGACGCATAGCAGGAGTAACGCTATCCGTTTTAGGATAGCGTTACTCCTGTTGCTGTCTTAAAACAGTACATTATATGGCATTGTGGCAAAATGCTGCAATCCGGTCTACCGGAATATCGCATACAGAGCCTACGGTTCGGAAAGGACGATCATTACCCTTGCAGAAGCCGAGTCCGCCTCTGGGGCCGGGGCCGTTATCCATGTCTCCGCAGATATTCTCTGCAAGAGGATTCGTCGGCGGGAAACCCTGATCCGTAACAAGACGGACGAAGCGAGAATTTACGGAAAGAATGACTCCGGTAAAACCGCAGCCTGAAGCGCCACCGCTGGTCGTAAAAATGGTCACTGTTTTACCGATAAATCTGCGCATATGCTCGACCAGAGCCATTTCCCTGGAACCTCCGCAGCAACCAAATCTGTTATGCCTTGACATTTTCATTACCTCCTTGATTAATTAAATTGCGTTGTGGCAGAAGCTTGCGATCTTATTTGTAGGAATGTCGCACACGGAACCTACCATAAACATACATTCTTCATGATTCCTTTGTTCTCTTCGATCACCGCAAATGTTCTCTGCTAATGGATTTGCCGGTGGGGTACCGAAACGATCAACCAAAGTCACAAATGCAGGATTGACACGAAGCAGCACTCCGGTGAAGCCACAGCCGGAAGCGCCACCGCTGGTGGTAAAGATTGTTACGGTCTGACCGATATATCTGCACAATTCTTCTAATAGCATGTAAATACCTCCTTATATATTCCTTATTCTTTTATGGATATGAAAAGGTTTCCTTCAGTAAATACTGAAGTCTACTATATACTATGCAGGAAATCTGCTAATGCGACACAAAATATCATAATGTGACTAAATCACATTCCGGTTACGAGATATCATTGACTCGAACTCTGACTGGATTATAATAATGTGTAACAGGATGTTTCGTAATGGAAGGAAGGGCAGTTTATGCCGGAAAGGATATAGATGGAAAAGAGAAAGATACTTGCGGTTGATGATGAACAGGGAATTCGGAATATTATCAAGGAATATATCACGTCTGAGGAATATGAGGTAGTCGAGGCAGCTGACGGTGTCGAAGCATTAAATCTTCTGAAGCAGGGTAATATCTCCATGGTTATACTGGATGTAATGCTGCCTAAGATGGATGGATGGACTGTATGCCGTGAGCTTCGTCGAACCTCGGATATTCCGGTTATTATGCTGTCGGCAAGAGGAGAAGAATACGATAAACTGTTTGGCTTTGAGCTGGGGGTGGATGATTACCTCGTAAAGCCCTTCAGCCCCAGAGAGCTTCTTGCCAGAATAAAAGCAATCTTTGCCCGAAGTGATATGAAAGTACAACCGGCTCCGGCGGTGAACCGGATTCAAATTGAGGAGTTTAGCATTGATTTTGATTCCAGAAATGTAACTCTGCATGGAAAACAGATCTCTTTGACTCCGAAGGAATACGAATTATTAAGCTTCTTGATAAAAAATCAAAACAAGGTATTTTCTCGATCCCAATTACTGGATCTGGTCTGGGGGTATGAATTTTTCGGGGATGACCGTACGGTGGATACTCATATCAAGATGCTCAGGGAAAGTCTGAAGGAATACCGTCATTGGATTGTAACTGTATGGGGGACAGGCTATAAATTTGAGATAGGAGGTAAAGATGAAGCGGATAGGGATTAAGCTTTGGCTTGGAATGATGCTTCTGATTGCAGTGATACTGCTCCTCCTGTGGTTGTTCCAAATAGTATTTTTGGGAAGCTATTATAAAAGGATCAGGCTATCGGAACTCACCAAAGAGGGTAACAAAATAGCAGAGGAATTACAACAATATGATTTCAATACTTTAGCGACGCTGAATAAGCAGCTCCTTGATGATACAGAGAGGTTTGCATCCAGACAGCAGCTTGCTGTTGATATTATGAATGCGGCCGGTGATATTCTCTACAGTACCGATAACAGCGGCGGTATGATGATGGGAAGAGGAATGATGATGAACGCCGGTGCTGAGGCAGTTCGACGTACCTTGAATGGGGAACGGGTCCGATTGGAGGTCCGGCATCCAAGGTTCGAGAATATTTATGTCCTGATTGGTATTCCGGTATGGAAGAACGGAATTGTCTCCGGAGGCATTGTTTTAAGTGTTCCGCTGGCGCCTGTCGAGGATACTGTGAATATCTTAAAACATCAGCTGGTCTGGATTACAATTATATTATCAGTGGTCTCCTTGACGATTGCGTTACTCCTGTCCAGACAATTTACAAAACCGATTCTTCAAATTAACCGGGCTGCACAGGCTTATTCCAGGGGGGAATTTGATACCCGGGTTATGATACACAGTCAGGATGAGCTGGGGCAGCTTGCAGGGCAGATGAATCGGATGGGAGAAGAGCTTAAACGGAATGAGCTGCTTCGTAAGGATTTAATAGCGAATATTTCTCATGAACTCAGGACTCCGCTCAGTCTGATCAGAGGGTATGCCGAGACTCTTCGGGATGTCACCGGTGATAATGTTGAGAAACGGGGAAAACAGCTCGATGTCATTATTGATGAAACAGAGCGTCTGACGAAAATAGTGGGGGATATCCTACTCCTTTCCCAATTTCAGGCGGGTGTTGTACCGCTTGATCGTAAGCCTTTTTCCCTGCGTCTGATGCTGGAGGATGCTGTAAAACGATACGAGTATGGGGATTTGAAGCGAATCATGAGAATAGAAGGGCTGCCGGATAGTGAATTGACTGTTCTGGCAGATCGGGAAAGAATTGAACAGGTACTGTATAATCTGCTGAACAATGCGGTTCAACATACAGCGGAGGGAGGCAGCATTACGATACGCATCTCTGCTTTGCCCGGTAAGGCACGTATTGAAGTGATTGATGATGGAAACGGAATCGGGGAGGAAGAACTGCCTTATGTATTTGACCGTTATTACAGAAGTCTGAAGACGGAACGCAGCAAGCAGCCGGGAAGCGGACTTGGACTTGCTATTGTAAAAAGCATACTGGAGATGCATCAGACCTCCTTTGGAGTGAAAAGCAAGGAAGGGGAAGGCGCTACCTTTTGGTTTGAACTGATGACGGACGACACTCACAAAGCTTTCTGAAAACTATCATACTTTCATCACATCTGAACCCTAGAATGAAATTACCAGGAACGGTAATACAGTTTATGGATCATTAATCAGATAGGAGATGTTTTTATGAAGACAGGTAAGAAAATAATAGTAACCACCATGCTTGCGGTATTCGTATTATCCTTTGGAGGCATTGCATATGCCGCATCGGATACAGGTTCAGCAGGAGCCCTGCAGGATAAGGATTACACAGTAGAAGAGATGCTTACTTACGCGTTGCAGGATGAATATTCAGCTCAGGCGGAATATGAGGCCATCATTAAGGAATTCGGAGATCAGCTGCCCTATACCAATTTGGTAAATGCGGAAGAGAATCATATCAGTCGTTTGGTTCAGCTCTTTCAGAATTACGGATATACTGTTCCGGAGAATAAAGCAACGGCAGACGTACCGAAGAGCCTGGAAGAAAGTTATCAGGCAGGAATAACGACAGAAGAAAATGCTGTTGCAAAGTATGATCAGTTCCTAAAGTCAGAGCTGCCCTCCGATGTCA
>JAEZLY010000287.1 GCA_023414985.1 Bacillota bacterium
AATAATGATCCGGTTTATGCCAATGTGCTCCGTAAAGAATGGAGTTATACAGCTCGGCGAACATTCCCGTACCGCCATCACTAAAGGTACCATCCACCAGGGTATCCAGCACTCGCTTGATCCTCGGGTTCTCTTCATAATAAGCCGTGGAATTGTAAGAATCCTTTATCCTCTCGATGTCCTCGACTCTGGCACCGAAGATGTAATTATTCTCCTCGCCGGCCTGACCGACGATCTCCACATTAGCACCATCATAGGTTCCCAGGGTCACCGCACCGTTCAGCATAAACTTCATATTGCCGGTACCGGAAGCTTCCGTACCCGCAGTAGAAATCTGTTCAGAGACATCCGCAGCCGGAGTTAGTTTTTCCGCATAGGACACGTTATAATTCGAGACGAATACAACCTGAAGCTTATCCTTAACAGCTTCATCCTGATCAATCAGCTTTGCTATCTCGTTGATAAATTTGATGATACCCTTTGCTCTGAAATATCCCGGTGCGGCCTTTGCGCCGAAGATGAAACAGGTCGGATTAAATTCTTTAATCCTTCCATCCTTTAAGCCAAAATAAATATCCAGAATTGAAAAGGCATTCAAAAGCTGTCTTTTATATTCATGAAGACGCTTCACCTGAATATCAAAAATAAAATCAGGGTTAATCTGAATTCCTTCCTGTTTATGAATATAATCTGCAAGCTGTCTCTTCTTAATACGCTTGATATCACTAAATTCTTTTATGACAGCCTTATCCTCCGCATATCTTTCCAAATCCTTCAATTTATCCAGATCCGTAATCCAGGAGCTTCCTATCTTATCCGTAATGAAGCCTGCCAGCTCCATATTAGCCAGTGCGAGCCATCTGCGCTGGGTAATGCCGTTCGTCTTATTATTGAAGCGTTCCGGGTACAGCTCATACCATTCCTTCAGAGCATCCTTCTTCAGAATTTCCGTATGAAGCTGTGCCACACCATTGGTCGAATGGCTTGCGTAAATTGCGAGACGAGCCATATGAATGGTATCATTGTCAAGGATCAGATAAGGTCTCTGAGCTTCCGGTGTATCCTTGCCAAAGGCAGTAAGTTCCTTCAGCATAGCCTTTTGTATCAGGACGATGTATTTATAAGCCTTAGGAATGACTGCTTTAAATAAATTAGCATTCCACTTCTCCAGAGCTTCACTCATTACCGTATGATTCGTATAGGCAAAGGTCTCCTTTGCTATTCTGAGCGCTTTGACAAAACTAATCTTCTCCTGTTCCATCATAAGACGGATCAATTCCGGAATAGCCACAACCGGATGGGTATCATTCAATTGGATTGCATATTCTGAAGAGAAACGACTGAAATCACTGCCATACTTTTTCTTATATTTGCCGATGATATCCTGCAGGGTAGCAGCTGCGAAGAAGTATTCCTGCTTGAGACGCAGCTTCTTTCCTTCATCCGTATTATCATTGGGGTAAAGGAGACTGGAGATTGCTTCTGCTTCGTTCCGATTTCGGTTCGCCTTATCATATTTCTGTTCATTGAACAATTCGAAATTAAAGTTCTCCAACGGCTCTGCCTGCCACAACCGCAGTGTATTTATCTTTCTGTCACCAAAGCCGATGACCGGAGTATCATAAGGTACTGCATAAACAGCTTGACTCTTATAATCAATTCTGACTTTTTCCTCTTCCTTTCTGACGGACCAGGGATCGCCAAAGCGCTGCCAATCGTCGGGAACCTCCTTCTGAAAACCATTTTCAAAATATTGTTTGAATAAACCATATTTATAACGTATTCCATAGCCATTCAGCGTTAAGCCCAGGGTAGCACCCGAATCCAAAAAGCAGGCTGCAAGACGACCAAGACCACCATTGCCGAGTGCCGCATCTTCGATATCTTCAAACATACGGATATCCAGATTGTTCTCACTCATCAGCTCAGCAAACTGGCTGAACAGTCCCATATTATATAGATTATTGTAAATCAGACGTCCGATCAAAAACTCAGCGGACAGATAACACACCTTCTTTTGAGGTGCTTCCAGGCTCCAATCCTTAGGCAGGCTTCTCATTGCTGCTTTCGATACTGCCTGGTATAACTCTATGGTAGTTACATCCTTCATTGTTTTTCCGTAATCCAGCTCAAGAATCGTTACGACGTTTGACTTAAAATTGCTTTCCATAACTTCCTCCATTCAGTTGCCTGTATAGATGTTTTTTCTATGTCTATACATTATTATATCCTCGAAACAGTTGAAACGTTATAAACTTTTCGGAAATTTTCGAAATCTTATTAATAGAATAGCATTTGGACCCTACTTTGTCAATAGATATCAATAATCATCAACAGTTTGACAGAATTTGAGATTGATTTTATAATTAAATTAATATATATACATAAATGTTTTCATTCTTTGGGAGGATTATCCATGGCAACGATTAAAGACATAGCGAGTAAGCTGGGAATTGCAGTCAGTACCGTTTCAAAGGGCTTAAACGGTGCCAGTGATATCAGTGCAGAGATGAGACAGCTGGTATTGGATACTGCTGTTGAGATGGGTTATGCTTCTAAAAAAATGAGGGCTACCGGTACCCGTAAGGTTTGTATTTTTATTGAAAATATGGATTATGAAAATATAGAACAGTTTGGTTATGAGATTGTTGTAGGTTTTAAACTGGCTGCTGCCAGAAGGCATTGGGATGTCACAGTCGTACCGGCTAACTTAAATATGCAGACTGAGGAAAAATTTGATACTTATATGCTGAAGAATGGCTACAGCGGTGCCTTCCTCCTTGGTTTCACCCTGCATGATGATTGGGTACGACAGCTGAGCAAGACAACCGTTCCTACTGTATTACTGGACAATTATATTGAACATAACAGTCATGTAGGCTATGTCGGCACGGACAATTATGAAGGAATTGATCTGGCTGTCGATCATCTGAAAAAGCTTGGGCACACTAGGGTTGCCTTTCTGAACGGCTCCAAAAATTCCATGGTTTCCGAGCAAAGGCATCAGGCCTTTGTCAGCAGTATGTCCAAACATGGACTGATTGCAGATGAGGATCTGATCGAATACGGCTATTATGTACCGGATTGCGCGAAGGATCATGTGCCCGGCTTCTTGAAAAACGGAGCGACTGCGATCATGTGTGCCAGCGACCTGATTGCATCCGGAGTGATAGCAGAGCTTCATAAGCAAGGGCTGAAGGTGCCGAAGGATATCAGTGTCATCGGCTTTGATGATCTGCCGATTGCAGGTTCCCTCAAACCACCACTGACTACCATCCGTCAGGATCGTACCGACTTGGGTAAGAGCGCCTTCCTACTCCTAGACGGCCTGATTCATAATGTATCGATCAGCAAGCTGTTGCAGCGGGCGAAGTTCATTCAGAGAGAAAGTACCGGACCATGCCGACAAGCATAAGCGTAATTTTGATTATCTCACAAGAAAACGGAGGCTCTTCGCATACCAGCGAACAGCCTCCGTATTATTTCATCCTTTTCTACCGGAATACATCCTCTGCCCTCCGGCTTCCCTATCCCTTCCGCTATCTGCGCTCCTTGACTGCCTTTACCCTGATACTGTGGTACATAATCAAATACTCATTGATATAGAGCAGGAAGGATAGCAGCAAAAATGCCCCGCAAAAAAGAAGAAGGATATTGGTCACATCATGGCTTAAGGTCGGAACTGCAACCAGAACCAACATAGTTGCATAGAATACCGTTGTTGAAACCTTACCAAACCATTTGGCGCCATTCAGCTTCAAACCCTTTTTCAGCATCACAAGCCCCGCCACCAGTAAGAACAGCTGCATGATCACAAATAAGATCAACAGCAGGAACATCCATCTGATCTTCACGACAAGAACAAAGATCAAGGAAGCCTGGGTCAGCTTATCAGCCAAAGGATCGATCAGTTTTCCTAAGTCCGTTACCATATTGAACCTTCTGGCAATAAATCCGTCCAGGAAGTCCGTAAGTCCGGAAAAGAACACTACTGCAGCAGCCTGAAGATATCCCTTCGGTTCATTTGCTCTGATATAAGTGATTACAAACACAGGAATTAATAAAAATCTTATATAACATAAAATATTCGGAATACTCCAAAGATCTTTTCTGGAAAATTTCGTTACCAATTTCATACCAATGATCCCCCCAGATTATCGCAGTTGTATGATTTCATATTTATTACAATTTTAACACAATTTTTCGATTTCGGATAGATGTAAGTTTCCTATCAAGTCTCTTTTCCTTTCGGCATATACATGATTCAAAGCCGGTTATAGGAGTTTCCATGAATCTGTTTACAAATTTCATTAACGAATACGGTCTTGTCGCCTTATTTATCATAATCTTGCTTGAGTATGCCTGTTTTCCCGTTTCCAGCGAGATTGTACTACCCTTCTCCGGAGCAATTGCAGCAATGCAGAAAACTAATTTTCTTGTCATTTTGTCGTTGAGCATCCTTGCGGGCTTGATTGGCACGGGAATCTGCTTTACGGTCGGATGGTTCGGCGGCGGTACCATATTATCTGCTATCATTCACAGGTTTCCAAAGGCGGAAAAAGGGATTGTATCTGCCACCTCAAAATTCAACGAGAACGGAGCTTACGCCGTCTGTATCGGAAGAGTCATTCCTCTGATTCGAACCTACATTGCACTGGTAGCGGGAGCAGCAAAGCTTAATCCTGTCACCTACTTTACCGCATCAGCCCTCGGAATAACCATATGGAACACCCTTCTGATCGGGCTGGGTTATACCCTTCAGTCTAATTATGGCAAAGTTGCAGGCTATTATTCACAGTATAAACATAATCTGGTCCCTGTTGCAATCATTTTTTTACTGATGCTCCTGGGAAATGTTATTTACCACCGTAAAAAAAAGCAGAAAGTATTATCTTAGGAGTGCTCTATTATGGACTTGGTCTCCCATTTACCCGAAACCACGCGGAAGATTCCGACTAATGCGGTGAGGAACCAATTCAGACCGGTAGCCCACCAGATACCTGTGTATCCGACCAGTGCTGTCAAAAGTACTGCAAAGGTTATCCTGCAGATAACCTCGGTAAAGCCCATAACCATAGGGATGTTGATGTCCCCTGCTCCACTCAGGAAATTACGGGTCACGAAAATCATTCCTACGGCTGAATAAAAGAAGCAGGTGATATGTATGGCCCGGACGCCGGTATTCACTACCTCGATAAATTCCTTCTTTGTAAACAGCAGCATGATATATTCGCCCCCGAAATACACCACGGGAAGCATAATCAGGCTGAATATAATGATTATGATTGATGCTGATTTTAAACCCTGTCTGGCGCGGTCAATCCTGCCGGCACCGATATTCTGCCCGGCAAATGCCGATAAAGCAGCACCAACGCTCATACCCGGCTGCAGGACAAGCTGTTCTATTCTGCTTACGACCGTATTAGC
>JAEZLY010000049.1 GCA_023414985.1 Bacillota bacterium
CTCTGTATCAAAGCGGTAATAATAGCAGTTTTGGGAATTCCCCTGTTCCCTATTCTTTAGGAACAGACTTTTTACGGTACATTCAATTCCGCTGACGGGAGCGTATTGATCTACATCCTTCTTCCAGGCTTCCTCTAAACTTAAAAATTCTTCTGCCCTGGAACCGAATAGTTCACAGACCTTCTTTCTATATGCTTCTACTGAGTCCGCAACTATGTAGTTTAAGAATTCATCTGATGTATTTCCTGACATCATCGGAACCCTGGCATGCTTATTCTCCAGATAAAGTGCAAGTGGGTCACCTATGCAGAATTTGCCGTCAATTGTGGTTGCCATCCACTCGTTGTCTTTGATATATTCGGAATACTTATCTCGAAGATAGAAAGCATCCAGCTTCCTGGCCTCATCCAGATTCTTTACTCCGATATAATCAAAGAACTTAATTCCCTTCTGCTCTGCCTCCGTAAGTTTCCTGGGTTTTAGGATATTCCACTCCTTATATGGATTACGGATCATTCCGCTCAGTACGATGGCTTTTTGGAACAATCCGAAATTGTCCGGACAGGTCACCTGAGACATTACACTCCCGCCGCCGGCCGACTGTCCTGCAATTGTGATATTCTCCGGATCACCGCCGAAGGCACGAATGTTACGGATGACCCACTTTAATCCTGCCTGCTGATCCAGATGGCCAAAGTTCGCCGGTGCATCCGGCTGTTGTTCTGTAAGCTCGGGATGAGAAAGGAAACCAAAGAGATTGATTCTATAATTTACAGTAACAACAACCACTCCTCTTCTGGCGATCCGTTCGCCGTTAAATTCCATTTCTGCAGGATAACCCCATTGTAGTGCTCCACCGAAAAACCACACCAGGACCGGCTGCTTTTCCTCCGGCTTCTTCGCACCGGTCCAGATATTAAGATACAGACAATCCTCGTTCATTGCTATATCAGGATCCACATGCCATTCTCTGTCATAGATATTATCACTGAGGCCCGGTGTATCCTGTACGGAAATCGGTGCGAACCGATATGCCTCCCGGACTCCCTCCCAGTTTTCACACGGCTGCGGAGCACGCCATCTGTTTTCTCCGATCGGAGGTGCCGCGAAAGGAACGCCCTTAAACGCAGTAATCCTTGGGTCTGAAGCCTCTATTCCCCGTACCGTTCCGTTCTCTGTTCTTGCTGTCCTGATCATAACCTGTCCTCCCTTTCTTTCTTCTTTCTCGGATCGATCCGATATACTTTGCCTGAATCAAGCTCTGTCATCGGACCCGGAAGCCGCTTCTCTGTAGTCACGGTATCTCCGAAGAAATCAGTTGGTACCAGAGAAGCATGATTCACTTTCTCAATTTCTGACGGATCATACACAAACCGGTGCTTCTCCAACTGTTTCCAGAAATCCCGTGGAGACTGCTCAGGCTTATTCAGTTGAAGAGTATACTCTTCTGTATTCACCTCAAGTTCGAACCAACCTTCCTGTCCGGTTAAATCAAAGCCATAGAATTCTTTCCAGGCAGGCAGATCCAGACAAGCTTCAGGAGCCGGATACATCACACGCAGATAACCCCCAGTCTGTTTGACATACAGATTACCCTCTGCCTCATTCTTCTCAGTCGGTAATGTGATTGCTGCTTCACCACATTGATAGAATATATTATTGAACAAATGCGCGTCTCTGGACGTACCGCCTCTGAGTAGTCCATGCATACGAAAGGCCACCGGCTTGGCATAATAGCCCGAACCTCTGCAATTACCGATCAGGTTATTGGCTATATAGAGATGGTCTGTCCCTTCTCCATAGATAGCATAACCATTTACAGCATCATTTTCAACCAGTTTGTACCAACCGGTGGAACCGGGCTCCTTCGGCAGCTTTTCGGGATCAAACCGTCCTTCAATATTCCAGAAAATATTATTATCAATCAGGTTGACACCGTCTCTGGTACATTCGATAAAGATCGCCTCCCGCTGTTCTATTCCATCCAGGAACAGATTCTGGGTAATCCGGTTATTTTCATTAGCACAATCCAGCCACAAGTGATCCGCACGGTAAGTCTTTTGAAATATATTTCTGCGGATCAGGCAGCTGATACTGTTATGGGCTTTCATGGCTCCTGCCTCCCAGGACAGCTCCATCTTCTGCCAGCCGGTTCCCTCAATCAGGTTATCTTCAATCAGATAATGCTCTGCAAAAAGTGCGGCGATACCGCATACTCCGACGTCCCTGATCCTGCAGCCTCGAATGATGCTGTAACCGACCAACTGATCCGGGAGAAGCTCATGATGCCAGCACTCATTGCCGATATCGATGCCAACCGCATTCGACCAGTCAATCTCACAATCCTCAATGATCCAATGATGCCCGCGATAACAGGAGATGGATCCGCGCTGCGGTACCGGTGCTCCGGTTGCTGCATGGGCACAGATCACCCCTTTCACCTTGATATAAGATAAGAATGGTACCTCAGGAGCAAAGCACTGTTCCCGACTCGTAAGCTCTATCCGGTGGTTCGAAGGATCCTCGTCCTTCTCCAGACGAAAATGTACCGTCTGTCCGTTCGCTTCTACCCAGAAGGACCCTTCCTTCTGAGAAAGCTGATTATATAAGCTAACCTGCTGTAGAGGCTTCCCGTCACAGAAAATCATTCCCCTACGGTTTAAATAGGTTGTCATATCCGTCTTTTCATATTCTATAAACAATCTGTCATGCAGGATGTTCACTGCACAGAAGGGATTATAGCCCTGGAACTCCTCTGGCTTTAGTCTGGTCTGCCAGATACAGATTTTTCTCTCATCAATTTTCTTATTAAAATCAGGAGAAAGCCTCCAGCCGGTACTCCGCTCAAATTGTACAGCCTCCACGGAGGCTTTGATTATTGCTGCCCCATCGCCGTAAGCTTCATAGGTGATCATACAGTCGGGTCCATCTCCGCCTCTTGCAGGCCGAACACATTCCCGGTATTCACCGCCATGTATCCATATCCTTGTTCCTGCTGTAGCGATTGCAGCCGCAGCATTGATCGATCGAAACGGATGTTCAAGGCTTCCATCATTCTCATCTGATGCAGCAGGATGCTTACAGTCCACATGGTATTCTCGTTCGTATTCTTGTTCCACTTCCCAGAAATCAAATTCGCTTCCATCCGGAAGGCATGCTGTCCTATCCATACTTCTCTATCCTCCGTTAAGGAAGAGGACTTGCCGGGAACCTTTACGCTCCCGGACAAGCCCTCCCCTCTACTTTTTGTCAGCAACTAATTAACGCTATCCCTATATAAACCTGAAGGAAATTCATCCTTATTTCACTGCATTCTTCGCATCTAACTCAATCTGGAATTTCTGCTTATCAAAAGTAACAACATCCTGGAAGCCCAGACCATCCATCTGCTTGCTCATTTCATCCCACATAGAATCAAATTCGGCCTGATCCTTTGCGAAAATCATTCTCCAGGAGTATTCATTTAAGGCATCACCACACTGGCTGCGCATTACTGCGATATCGTTCGAGTCACTCGGAAGAGCTACACTTACATTCGGGCTAACCAAAAGTACATTGTTCTTCTTCATATACTCAGCGGGTTCTTGTGCACCGAATTTCGTCTGCCATTCCTTCTTCATTTCCGTCAGAGTAGCTGCCTTATAGGTGCTCCAATATTGATAGGAATAAGGTTCACCGGTATTGGGATTCGTGCTGATCGCATCTGCGAACCACTGATTAAGAGCATTATTACCATCCTTGTAACCAGCTCCGCCCCATTCTGCGGGAACCGGAAGATTATCCATTAAAGCATTATCATTCATCAGAGTGAATTTACCATCTGATCCTACTGTATAGTTGAAGCCCTCGATACCGTCATGCTGGAAGGTCAGACCTTCAGGACTTGCATACCAATCCAGGAAATCAAGAATTCTCTGATACTTCGCATCATCAACCTGAGATCCGATGCCCCATACACGGCCGCTGCCGAAGTAGGTATCAGAATCTGCGTAATATTTCTGGTCCTTTACGGGAACAAAGATAAATGCTGTGCCGTCCTTTAATCTGTCCTGGGTATTCCAGAAACCAACCTGCCAG
>JAEZLY010000052.1 GCA_023414985.1 Bacillota bacterium
TATAATTTTTATATTTGGACAGCTTATATCCGATAATCGGGCCAAGGCAGTCGCCGGTAGCCCTGTCAGAGCCAATGCATAGGAAAATGATGGTTCTGTCCTGAAGTACCTGTTCCTTGATTAGCTCGGATAAAGTGTTTCCTAGCTCATAAGCCGTGGTTTTTTCAGTGGAATCATAATAGGTAATCCTGTTTTTGGCCTTTAAGAAAAGATTCATTACAACACATGCCTTTCATAATTTAGAGTCTGTTCAAAGTCTGCTCATACGCAATTCTATGAAAAATCTTAGATAAAGTATTACCAGAAATACTAAAAAATAGACGCGCCGAACAAAGAAATATGACTCCAATCCAGCAAAAAATCAACATTTTCGTAAATGTGGCATGCGATACATGGAAAAATTATTCGAAAAAGTCAACCAGCCGGTTTATTGTGTAGAATTCTAAGGACAAGTTCTTCTGTAGTGAGAGCCCAATCTGACAAAAAGCCTGTCCGCATTATGCTATGATATCCTATATTTGTGGCATATGCAGATGGGAGTGAAACGCGTGATAGAGACGATATATAGCAACGAAAGCGGAGAGGGCGGTACGAACAGCAGAGTGCAGCCTGTGTTTAAGATGCCGAAGAATGTCCGTCAGATCGGGAAAAGTAGTCCAATTAAGAAAATTTATGTGGAAGATTACGTTATGACTTTCATCAAGCAGCTGGCCGGAGGGGATTTCTCGAAATGCCGGATCGCTGTTCTGGTAGGGCAGTGTATTCGGTTGGACAATTGCCGGAATATCTTTATTTCGGGGGCGGTAGAAGTTAAGGATATCGATCCGACCTCAGAAATTGCCTTTTCTAATGATCATTGGACCTCCATCTACGAGGAGATCAAGAAGTATTTTGTTGAGACAGAGATTGTAGGGTGGTTTATCGGAGGTCCGGGGTATCTTCTGGAGGATAAGGAAAAGATAACAAAAGCCCATGTCAATAACTTTGCCGGGCAGGATAAGACGCTTCTGACCTATGACAATGTGGAAAAGGAAGAGGCATTTTACAGTTATGAGAATAATCGCCTGACCAAACAGGAAGGGTTCTACATATATTACGAAAAAAATGACGAGATGCAGAATTATATGATTGAGCATAAAGCCATGCCGCCAAGTGGAGAGGCTAATTATGAAGACCGGGTTTCCCGTGACATGCGTACAATCCTTCAGAATAAAAAGCTTCCGCAGGATGAGAACAAGAGCATCAATCGTCTGATGTATGCTGCAGGTACTCTTCTTGCAGTCATTGTCCTGGTCGTAGGTGCGGCTATTTTGAATAATTATGATCAGATGAAGAGTATGCAGGACACGCTGAATTATCTGTCGCAGAACATGGAGGAGGTTCAGTCTATTTTCTCTGAGGGAAGGAACTCTGCCGCAATTGATGATAAGACTACAATGCTGGAAGGGCAACCCTCGGATATGGCTGATGCAAAGGATAGTAGCTCAAAGTCTGGACAGGACAATCTTGATGTAGAGGTTGCACCCGGGGATGTGGAGCGTCTGCCGGAAGAAGATAAAGAAGAGGATTCTTCGCCGAGTGAAGATATTGTCGGAGATGGCGAAGAGAATAAGGATAATAGCAACCAGCAGGAAGATAAGACGAATGAGGATAAAAGTCAGGACGAGCAGAAAGAGGAAGATAACAGTGAAAAGCCTGATAAGGACAAAGTGGTAAAAGCTGAAGTGAAATATTATACAGTACAGAACGGCGACACGCTGGCTGACATCAGCTATAAGCTGTACCACACCTATACCAAGGTGCAGAAAATCATGGATTTGAACAAGATAGAAGACCAGGATGTAATCTACGTCGGCCAAAAGCTGATAGTACCGTAATCGGCAGGGTTTTTGCAAAGAAAGGCAGAACAAGAGGCTAATAAAAAATGCCGGAAACAGCTAAGGGCAGGACAACAGGTATCCCTCATGCACAGGTTCCCGTACATCTTACTGTTTTGTAAGTCATGATCAAACAGGATTGTTTGCTCTTGTCTTACAAACTCAGTAATCTGTCCGTCAAACAGTGCACTATGGGATGCCTATTATCTTGCCCTTAGCTTCTTTGAACATTTGATAACAGCCTCTTGTTCTATTTTATCATCACCGGAAGTAAATTACCCTGCCGGTTTTAATACGGTTCCGGAGCAGATTTTCAATATTTTAAGTAAAAATAATAGGTGCCAAGAGATAGTAAATGAGTTATAATCTCCTTAAAGTAAAAATCATAGGAGAGGGCTATGGCTAACGAAAACAGGGAACAGGCGGTCAGGGATTACAAAAGCCGAAAGAAGCGTGTCAGAAGAATACGGATCACCGTAATACTTGCGCTGATCATAGCTTTAGCAATTGGTGGTTCAATCTATCTGTACAGTCTATTGAATAAAAGCTATAAAAGCTGCGAGGTTATTAATTCTTCGGAGAATGTCATTGAAAGTGACACCGGATTTATCGGATATCAAAGTGCAGTAGTCAGGTATAGCAAGGACGGCGCGGAAGCGATTGATAAGGACGGTAAACGTTTATGGAACGGCTCCTACGAGATGGACAAGCCGATTGCGGATACTTGCGGTAAATACGCAGTGATCGCAGATCAGGGAGGCAAGTCTATAGAAATATACAATGAGAAGGGTAGTGCCGGAAGAATTACCACCATGTACAAGATTGTTAAAGTCAGAATTGCTTCCCAGGGAGTGGTTGCAGTACTGATGGAAGAGGATGATACGAATTACATAACCTTATATGATAAAGACGGCACGGTCTTAGTGGATCAGGCCACCGGTACGGCGGAAGACGGATACCCGATTGATATCGCTCTGTCTGAGGATGGTCAGAAGCTGATCACGGATTATTTGTCAATCAAGGGCGGAAAAATGGTCGGTGTAATCTCCTTCTTTAATTTCGGAGAGGTAGGACAGAACTGGACGGATGGTTTTATGGGTGCGTTTACCTTCGAAGATCTTGTGGTACCCAGGGTAGCCTTCAATGACAATGATACAGTCTGTGCTTTTAAGGATAACGGTTTTATGGTTTTCGAGTATAAGGAGCAGCCGAAGCTTGTCTTTGAACAGAATTTTGAAGAGAAGATTCAAAGTGTCTTATATAATAAGGCAAACGCCGGAGTCGTGCTGGAAGAGGGAGACGGTGGCTATCGCAAGCTGATATTATACGACCTTCAGGGCAAGAAGTCCTTAGAGAAGAAGCTGGACTTTAATTTCAGCCATATCGAGATGACAGACGAAGAGATCATAATGAATGATAATATGTCCTGTATCATATTGAAACCGAACGGCAGGGTGAAATTCAATCATACCTTTGATACCGGCATCTCTGCCCTGATTCCGATCAACAATCTGGATCGGTATATTCTGGTCAGCGATTCAAAGATTTCTCAGATCGCATTAACCGAATAGGTAATGGGAGGAAGAACTACTTAGCTGCTTTATGAAATAAATTTGAGTTATTTGGCTTTATCAAATTACGCTAACATCCGCATAGACGGATTGTTGGAAGATTGGATGAATAGGATGAATTGGTTGTTGATTATTGTCTGTGTTGTAATATTAGGAAATGCATTCCGAGGAATGAAGGTCGGATTTATCCGTACTGTTTTCTCGCTGGTTTCCATGATTCTGGCTGTTATTCTGACACTCTGGATCAGCCCGGTCATGAAGGATTTTCTGACGAGTAATGAAAAGTTCTATGACGGGCTGACCAAGAATATTGAGAAAATGATTCCTTTTTCCACGGATGAGGTGGTTGAGAAGGAGCAGGATAATATGATTGATGAAATGAAGCTCCCGAAGTCCTTAAAACAGAGCTTGAAGGAGAACAATACCCTGGAAAAGCAGAAGGAACTGGCGGCAAACAGCTTCCGGGAATATATCAGCAGGTATCTGACGGAAATTATTATCAATGCCTTATCCTTTATCCTGACCTTTATTATCATCAGTGCTTTGCTATGGATACTCTGCCTGGCGTTGGACATCATCAGCAAACTGCCTCTGATTCATTCGGTGAACAAGACAACCGGTCTTCTTGCCGGTTTGGTACAGGGACTATTTGAGGTGTGGTTATTCTTTATTCTGCTGACGGTATTCGGAAGTACTGCATTTGGGCAGAAAATCATGGAGATGATCGGTGAAAGTGAGATATTGAGCTTACTCTATAATAACAATATATTGCTGCGGTTTATCACCGGAGCTACTAAGCTTATATTTTAAGATATGTGGAACAAGGTGCAAAGCCTGTACATGAATGGAGGAAAAGAATGAACGAGATGTTGATGAAGATTCAAAAGGTGGGTATTGTACCTGTCATTAAACTGGATGATGCAAAGGATGCTGTTCCGTTGGCGAAAGCTTTGGTAGACGGTGGGCTTCCCTGCGCTGAAGTTACTTTTCGTACGGCAGCAGCAGAGGAATCGATTCGATTAATGAGACAGGCCTATCCCGATATGCTGATCGGAGCTGGAACCGTTTTGACCACGGACCAGGTTGATCAGGCAGTGGCTGCCGGTGCAACCTTTATCGTAAGCCCCGGCTTAAACCCAAGAGTGGTTCGTTATTGTGTGGAGAAAGGGATTCCGATTACTCCCGGCTGTGCCAATCCAAGTGATATCGAAGCAGCAATCGAACTGGGTCTTGACGTGGTAAAGTTCTTCCCGGCAGAAGCTGCAGGAGGTCTTGCGATGATTAAGGCTATGGCAGCACCCTATGTGAACATGAAATTTATGCCTACCGGTGGAATTAATGCGAAGAATATTCTTTCCTATCTGGATTTCCCGAAGATTATTGCCTGCGGCGGTAGCTGGATGGTAAGTGATGAGATGGTAAAGGCCGGAGAATTCGATAAGATTACCGCTCTGACGAGGGAGGCAGTGTCACTGATGCTTGGCTTTGAGATCCGTCATGTCGGTATTAATATGGCAAATGAAGCGGAAGCCAACACGGTGGCAGATCTTTTCGGTAAAGCCTTCGGGTTTTCGAAAAATAATGGCAACAGCTCTATCTTTATGGGAACAGGGATAGAACTGATGAAAGAACCTTATCTTGGGAGATTGGGTCACATCGCTGTTCAGACCAACTATATCGATCGCGCGATCTATCATTTGGAAAGACAAGGTTTTGTCATGAATGAGGACAGCAGAAAATATAAGAATGATAAACTGGTAGCTGTATACCTTCAACAGGAATTTGGAGGCTTCGCTGTTCATCTGCTTCAGAAATGATCCGGATATCTATAGTATTTGGAAATAGCTGGGCCTTCATAAGTAATGTAAATAGAAATTCTGAAGTAAGTTAAGAATAATAAATATTAGAATATAACGAAAGACTGTCCGGCTGGGAGAATACCCCTAGGCTTGACAGTCTTTTTCATCTCGTTAAAATAATCTGACTTTGGATGGATAAACAGGAACAAAAGTGGACATACTTCTCTATGAGTGACGCTCGCGAATGCACTGATTTAGGGACATTCTACAGCTGTAAGAAAATGGCATGAAAAAAGTTATAAAAAGTTGTTGACTTTCGCTTCTGAGGGTGATATACTTCTTTTTGCTGACGCGCCACGAACGGTTCGAAAGCAAAGAGACAACAACTCGCAAAGCCTTATAAATTAAGGTGTTGCGAAAAATTGAACCTTGATAATTGAACAGTGAAACAACCCTGAAAATTCTAAAAATATGGAGTGTCACATGCACTCCAAAAATAG
>JAEZLY010000246.1 GCA_023414985.1 Bacillota bacterium
AGTATGCTATAATCAAATTCGTTCCACTCGTGGAATGACATGCAGTTGTGGCGGAATTGGCATACGCGCTAGATTCAGGTTCTAGTCCGGGTTAACTGGGTAGGGGTTCAAGTCCCCTCAACTGCACTAAAAAGTAGAGGTTCATGACGTAAGTTATGGACCTCTATTTTTTTAGTAAAGTGGGATCTTGAACCCTAATTTTGCACTATAACCTTTTCTGTCTTCCATTCAACCTATGAATGGTTAGTCCAGTAATCAACGACCAATACTTTTTCAAGATAAGGTTTTAAGAGGCTCCCAAAAGCCTGATGATCAGGGTGTGGTAAATATGCATCTCGATCCGCTTCACTATGAAAAGTTACAAAGAAGCAATGGCTATAATCCTGACTTAGTCCTTCAGGACTGACATTTGTACCCCACTCTATGGATACAATTACAGATATTTTGTTCTTCAGTTCCATAAATGAAGCTTCAATATGTGCAACGCTTTCTTCATTTATATTATCTAGAAATTTAAATAAAACAACATGTCTTAAAACTTTTTCTTCCACCTTAATCTCCTTCGCTTCACAACATCAGTTATTTATAATTCAATTCTTCCATTATATAATAACTTCTAATAAAAAGTATACTTAATCATTCCATGTACTCAATTTCTTTACCAATAAGAGAACTATGAGAAAATCGACAATAGGTAAATTAACATTGCAAAATAAAATTCTTAACAGGAGCCTCCAATATCATTGTCATGTTCAAATCCCCTCAACTGCTCTAACTAGTATCCACACCCCCCATCAATGATAACTATTGATAACAAGTGATAACTTATCAACCTTTTCGACCTGTTCTGTACCATGGTATAATATGCTATACCAATTCTACAGTACAGGAGAACTCATATGAAAGTAGTTGTAGCGATAGATTCACTGAAGGGCAGCCTATCCTCCATGGAGGCCGGAACCGCCATTAAGGAAGGAATTCTGAGCGTATGTGATGCGCAGGTTGTGGTAAAGCCTCTGGCTGATGGCGGAGAAGGCACGGTTGACGCCTTACTCGCAGGGCTCGGTGGTAAGAGAATTGAGCTGGAAGTGACAGGTCCTTTGGGACAGAAGGTTTCCTGCTATTACGGTATTCTGGAGGATAATCAGACAGCCGTGCTTGAGATGGCCGCAGCGGCCGGAATTCATCTTGTCCCGAAGGATTCCTTAAATCCTTTACATACCTCTACCTACGGGGTAGGCGAGATGATTAAGGATGCGATTAAGCGTGGTTGCAGAAACTTCATCATCGGGATCGGAGGAAGTGCCACCAATGATGGCGGGCTTGGCATGCTTCAGGCTCTCGGGTATGAATTCTTCGATTCGGAAGGCAGACCGGTAGGTCCTACCGGAGGTGAGTTGGCCAAAATCTCAAGCCTTAGTCTCACCGGCGCCCTGAAGGAATTATCAGACTGCAGCTTTCGGATTGCCTGTGACGTGACGAATCCCTTATACGGACCCAACGGGGCGTCCCATGTCTTTGGTCCGCAGAAGGGTGCAACGCCGGTAATCGTAGCGCTTCTTGATCATGGACTCAAGAATTATTCTGAAGTGGTGAAAGGACATCTTGGCAAAGATAACGCAGCAGTACCCGGCACCGGCGCGGCGGGCGGTCTTGGTTATGCTTTCCTGACCTTTCTGAATGCTAATCTGGAATCCGGTATCAGCATCATCCTAAAGGAGACCAAACTGGAAGAGGATATTAAGGATGCCAACTTTGTAATCACCGGAGAAGGAAAGCTCGACTTCCAGACCGCGATGGGGAAGGCTCCCATCGGTGTGGCAAAGCTTGCCAAGCAGTATGGCAAGAAGGTAATCGCTTTCGCAGGCGGTATCACAAAGGAAGCGGGAAAATGTAATGAGGAAGGCATTGATGCTTATTTTAGTATCCTTCAGCTCCCGATGAGTGTGGAGCAAGCTATGGAATACGAGACAGCAAGGGCGAATATGGTCTCCGGGTCGGCACAGGTCTTTCGTTTGATCAAGGCTGTTCAGGATATTCACGCCTGACAAATCAACGTAAGGCTGTTTCACCCTCGTTTCTGCAGACTGATTTACAATAGTTTCCGCAAGCCATTTCAATATACTTTATAAAATAACAGAAAGCTTTAGGATCACCCTCTTACACCTGTCTGATTAACAGTGTGCTGTGGGTAGATCCTAAAGCTTTTTCTTCTTGTACTGAATAGGATATAACAGCAGCTAATTATCCTTATTCCCTAGCTGATTTTAAATACATTGATTGCTTCCTCTAATCTCTTGGCTTCTTTCTCCAGTTCTGATGCTTCCTGGTTCAATTTTTCCACGGAGTCCGTCTGATTTAGCGTGGTTGCACTCATCTCTTCCATGGAGGCAGCTGACTCTTCCGATACAGCCGAGATGCTTTCAATTGCCATCAAGGTATCATCTTTCGCAGTCTCAATACTTTTAATCCCCATTGAGATGCTATCCAGATTATTCACCAGCTTTTTGACATGTTCATTGATATCATAGAATACTTTAATCGTGTGATCGATTGCCTCTGTCTGAGACTTCATGATTACTTCAGCCTCTTTCGCGGTATTCACCGTATTTCTTGTTTGCTCCTGCAGCTCTTTCACAATCTTTTGGATCTGAACGACAGCCCCCAGCGATTGATCTGCTAACTTTCTGATTTCTTCAGCTACGACAGCAAAGCCTCGTCCATATTCTCCTGCCCTGGCAGCTTCAATCGAAGCATTGAGAGAAAGGAGGTTGGTCTGGGCAGCAATTTCATTAATGATATTAACAAAGGATTTAATACTTTCAGACTGAAGTTCGAATTCCTGTACCTTTTGTATTACACTCTGTGTGATATCAGCAGACGCCTTCGATTTATCTGCCAATTGAGTGATCGTGACGATCCCGTCTCCGGTAATCGATTTTGTACTATCTGCTGTTATTTCGATCTCGTAAGTATTTTTATTAATATGATTAATCTGGTCTGATAACCCTGTCATCTGATTGAGACAACTCTCAGTATCACTTGCCTGCTGTACGATGCCCTGCTGTGCATTTTCCATCGTCAGAGAAATATCTCTCGTTGCCTGTAGTATCTCCTTGGTGGTACCCGATAGATTTTCGGCAGAATGACTGACGGTTTTTCCCACCGCAACAGCTTCTCCGATTAATTTACGCATATTTGCTACCATATCTCTGATTCCGTTTGACAAGATAAGAAATTCATCTTTTCGTTTTGTCTCAAAGGTAGCAGTCAGATCCCCGCCCGCAGCCTGCAGGACAGATACCCTTAACCGATTAATCGCCCTTGTGATGCCCAGCGTAATAAAAGTACCTGTTACGGTGGTGATCAGGCAGGCAATGATGATAAATAAGATATTTAACGTCTTAATATCTGCGATCTGCTTTACAATCAGACTCTGCGGTATCAATGCACATACGGAGGCTTTGGTACCATGTAGTCTGCTATATAAGAATAAATACTTCTTTCCGTTATAATCAACGTAGGAATGACTATTTTCCTCTTCTCCAGCCAGCGCCTTCTTATAATATGTAGTATCCGTGAGAACACTTTTTGAATCGGAAGCAGTTGTAATTTCCCGCCCATCTTTGGTAATGAAGGCTGTAATACTTCCCTTTCCCAAGTCATATTTCTTAAAAATATCCTCAATTTGCTTGTAGGAGATATCAATTACGACATAACCGTTCTTATTTTGCAAAGCTTTTAAAAGAGATAAGGAATAGTCCTTCACTCCATACTCTTTTCCACCCTTCGCAAGTTCATCGTCGAGTATTTTATGTTCCCCGACCCATACCGGATCTCCCTTGGAGGCACTGATTTTCTTTGCCAGCTCACTACTCTCAAAGGTAGTATAAAAATCCGGTTCCAATGTAATATTAAACCCATATCCGTTTTCTCCGAATATATAGATATTCTTAATAAATTCATTGGTAGTACTATCCACTGTTAATTTCTGACTGATTACTTTTTCTGCTGCCATCCGTTTCCTTACATCACTATTATCATAGGTAAAATATTTCCCAACATCCGGACTCAGCACATACTCAACCGATTTGTCCTCAATACCGCTTAATGCAAAATCAATATGATCACTGATGGCATTGATGGTATCTCCGGTACTCGCTATATAGTTGTTAATGATCGCACTCTGTGATTTACTATAGGAAATAATTCCGTAGGCAATCAACAGTGCAACAGGGATCAATAAAGTAATAAATAATTTAAAACCAATACGCTGATAAAAGCCGCTTCTTGATTTTTTTGCGTGGGCTTCATTATTCCCGCCCTCTTTTTTCTTAGGAGCCTTAAACACCTTATTAGCCACATTCCCTATCGTATTAACTGTGTCACTGAATGAGCGTTCCGTATTTCCATGCACAAATAGTTTTTTCATAAGTATTATACCCTCCATCAGTATTATGAAATCGTACTATTATCGATTGATCCAATGTCTGGGATTTACACAAAATTAATTCTTCCCATAACGCATTAACTATGTGCCATATGACAGTTTTCCCCGGCTGCCATACAAAATCCCATATGAATGGATATGAGTTATTCATTAATAAAAAAGGTACCCCACATGTTCTCTTTTCACAAATTGGAAGACGAAATGTGCAAAATCATCAAACATTTTTCCAAATAATGCATATGAAGAATATGTGGGGTACCTAAGTATGCTAAGCACTGTATTCGATGCTATTCTTAATACTTGGTATCATAAGGCCAGGGCTGTCCTCCCGCGATACATCCGCCATCCACCCGGTATTCACAGCCGGAGATATAAGCTGAAGCATCGGAGGCCAGAAGAATGCAGACTCCTACGATATCATCCGGGAATCCCGGACGGTTCATGGCGATCCGATCCAACAGGTATTTGGAGCGTTCCGGATGTTCCCAGGTAACCGTGGTGAGCGGGGTCTTAATGTGTCCCGGGCTGATTGCATTCGCTCTTACATTGAACTTTGCCCATTCCACAGCCTGAGCCTTTGTTAAGGCCACGATTCCGCTTTTTGTTGCGGCATAAACCGAGCAGCCTCCGAGCACCCAGCCTGTATTGTGGGAGCCTATATTGATGATGCTGCCGTAATTTTGCTTTCTCATATAATGTCCTACTGCCTGGGATACGAGGAAAACACCCTTTAAATTGATATCCATGATACGGTCATAGGTCTCTTCTTCCACATCAAGAATTCCCTCCCGCTTGTTGATTCCGGCACAATTGACAAGAACATCGATATGTCCGAACTGTTCTCCCACCTCATCCACACAGGATTTCACATTATCCTTGTCCATGACATTCAGTACATGAGCGGAGGCTTTGCCTCCTTCTGCTTCAATTTTATTCTTTAATTCATCCAGTCTTTCCTTATTCAGATCACAAAGTGCCACATGCGCACCCGCCTTAGCAAGGCCCTCGCAAAGCTCGCTTCCGATTCCGCCTGTTGCTCCGGTGAATAATACAACCTTCCCTTTCAGAGAGAAGAGCTGCTCCAGATATGATATTTCAGACACTTGAAGGTCTCCTTTCTATCTATAATAATCAGGTAATTGCGAAACTTAACATTGAGATTCAATTTATCATTCAAAACAGTTTCGCAATTTCCTATTAAATAATCCGGGTAAATGCTACTTCCTCCGGCTGTTACTTACGGATTTCTGTTCCTGCCAGCTTCTCATAATACATGGCGATACCGCTGTGATCGTCCTGGCCGTGACCGTCCGCATGGAGCATTTGAAGCATCTCCATCACTGCTGCCGTCATCGGAAGGGGTGCACCCACATTGTGACCGGTTTCCAATGCATTATTCAAATCCTTGATATGAAGATCAATCTTAAAGCCGGGCTTAAAATTACCTTCTGTGATCATCGGTATCTTTGCATTCATAACGGTTGAGCCTGCCAGTCCCCCTTTAATTGCGTCAAACACCTTAATGGGATCAACTCCTGCCTTGGTACTAAGCATAAATGCTTCTGATACTGCTGCGATATTCAGGGCAACAATCACCTGATTTGCAAGCTTCGTCGTATTCCCTGCACCGATCTCACCGCAATGAACAGCGCTTGCACCCATTACCATTAACACATCATAGACCTCGTCAAATACTTCCTTGTCTCCGCCTACCATAATCGACAGAGTTCCGTCAATCGCTTTAGGCTCGCCTCCGGATACCGGAGCGTCAATCATTTTCACATCCTTTGCGGCACATGCTTTCTGTATCTCCTGTGAGGCACCCGGTGCAATGGAGCTCATATCAACGATAATCGTTCCCTTCGATGCTCCTTCTAAAACTCCATTCTCGCCGCAGATAACCGCCTTGACATGGGGGCTGTTCGGAAGCATTGTTATGATTAATCTGCAGGCCTCTGCAACAGCCTTGGAGGAAGCAGCTGCCACTGCGCCAGCCTTCACTACCTCGTCGACATTATCCTTTACTACATCGAATACAACCAGCTCATGGCCTGCCTTGATCAAGTTCTTTGCCATGGGCTTTCCCATAATTCCAAGTCCGATAAATCCAATTTTCATTTTGATTACCCTTCCTTTCACTGAAAATGTATATTATAGCGCTGCCATCTTTTCAACTGCTTTCCTGATATTCTCTTTCGTGAGGCCATAATAATTCATGACATCCTCATAAGAATGACCGCTGCTGCCAAAGGTGTCATTGACACCGACATACTCGATCGGCTTGCATTCCTTGCACAGAGCCTCTGAAATCGCACCACCGAGACCGCCGACAATACTGTGTTCCTCAGCTGTTACTACAGCCTTGCAGCCCTTCACCATCTGAATGACTGCCTCTTTATTTAAAGGTTTAATCGTACTTACATTAACTACTTTAACTGATATCTTACCTTCAAGCTCCTTTGCTGCTTCCATTGCCTTACCTACCATGATGC
>JAEZLY010000236.1 GCA_023414985.1 Bacillota bacterium
TTATGAAAAAATTCATATACCTGCTCTGCTGCCTGACGGTTCATCGCAGGTACCTTCATAATCTCTTCCACCTCCGCCGCCTGAATTGCCTCCAGGGACTGGAAGTATTTCATCAGAGCCCTTCTTCTCGCCGGACCCACTCCATTGATATCATCCAGGATGGAATGTACCTGGGCTTTAGATCTGAGAGCCCTGTGATACTCGATCGCAAAACGGTGGGTTTCATCCTGAATACGGGTAATCAGCCGGAACAGCTCACCACTCTTGTCAATCGGCAGCTCCCTATTATCATAATATAATCCCCGAGTCCTGTGGTTATCATCCTTTACCATACCGCAGACCGCGATGTCCAAATGGAGCTCCTCCAACACTCTGAGGGCGATGCCAACCTGTCCTTTCCCACCGTCCATCAGGATTAAGTCCGGGTATCTGGTAAAGCTGCCAAAGGAATCCTCCAGCTGCTTCTCCCGGTTCTGCTCCTGTTCCCGGAGTCCGTGTGTAAATCTTCTTGTCAATACCTCATACATGGAAGCATAGTCATCCGGTCCCTGAATGGATTTGATCTTGAATTTGCGGTAGTCTGCTTTCTTGGGCTTACCCTTCTCATAGACAACCATGGAGCCGACGGATTCAAAGCCGGCCGTGTTGGAAATATCAAAGGATTCGATCCGTTCTACAAGCGGGAGATCCAGATACTCTGCGAGTTCCCTTAAGGCACCGATGGTCTTGGCTTCTTCCCGTTTGATCTTCTCTAAATCCTGGTTCAGTACTAGTTCCGCATTCTTTCTTGCCAGCTCTACGAGCTTTTCCTTATCCCCCTTCTGCGGCACCTTTAAGTATGCCTTCTGTCCTCTCTTGGCACTGAGCCATTCAGACAGTAGCTCCTCCTCGTCTGTTCTGGAACCCAGGAAGATTTCCTTCGGGATATAAGGAGTGCCTGCATAGAACTGCTTCAGGAAGCTCGCCATGATGCTTTCATCCGTCTCATCCTGGACTCCGGACAGATGAAAATGATCTCTTCCGATCAGCTTACCGTTACGTATAAAGAAGGTCTGGACAACCGCCTCATCCTTCTCTCTGGCAAAAGCGATGATATCCCGGTCCACCTGATCCGTATTCGTGATCTTTTGCTTGCTGGCAATCTGCTTCACACTATTCAGCAGATCCCGGTATTCAGCTGCCTTTTCAAATTCCAGGGCCTCGGAGGCATCGGACATTTTCCCTTCCAACAGCTTACCTACTCGTGCATAATTTCCGTTTAGGAATTCAATAACCTCATCTATATTCCCCTTATATTCAGCCTCGGAGATATAGCCCTGACAAGGGGCATCGCACTGGCCCATATGATAATACAAGCAGGGTCGTTCCTTGCCGATGTCCTTCGGGAGATTGCGGTTACAAGTCCTGATCTTATAGATCCTTCGAAGTAAAGCCAGCGTATCCTTCACAGCATTGACACTGGTATAGGGACCGAAATATCTTGCCTTATCCTTCCTCTGCTCCCGCACAATTGAAACCTTCGGAAATGCCTCATTGGTCGTTACTCTGATGTAAGGATAGGTCTTACTGTCCTTCAGCATCGTATTGTACTTCGGCATGTGTTCCTTGATCAGGTTACACTCCAGCACCAATGCCTCCAGCTCCGAATCCGTGATAATATATTCAAAATGGTCAATGCGCTCAACCATCTGTCTGATCTTCTCGGTATGGTTACGGCTGCTTTGAAAATACTGCCGTACCCTGTTCTTCAGGATAATTGCCTTACCCACATAGATGATTTCATCCTTGGCGTCCCGCATGATATAGACACCGGGTTTTGCAGGCAGCTTTTTCAGTTCTTCTTCTATATCAAACATACAGCAATTCCTTTCTGATTCATGCCTTTCTCTGTCTTCCTATTGTCCTGAATATTATAGCACAGATTGAAATCAGAAACAAATCTTTATAAAGCCCGGGAAACAAAATCAGCCGATGCTATCCGGGCTGTTGCACATCTGAATGCAGCTTTCAACAGCCTGATGAATAGATCGGCTTAACAATAAACTATTTGGGATAGGTTTAAGCAGTTGTTTCTTCCGCACTTAGGGGAGTATTTTCTGTCAAATCCGTACCTTTTATGACGCGCGGAAATCCGATTGCGGTCTTGAACATGTCACCGTCAATCTCTATCATAAAGTTCCCGCCGCAGACCTTTGTGAAGCTTTCCGCGATGGATAATCCAAGTCCGCTTCCTTCTGTACTACGGGATTGATCACCCCTGAAAAAGCGCTGTAATATCTCCTGTTCCGTAAAGTTCATCTCATATCCTGCAATGTTCTTAATCCATACGGTTACCCGGTCCTCCTCTACCTTCATCTCAAGAATGACCCTGGTTCCCCGTAGAGCATATTTGAATGCGTTATCCAGCACATTCTGGAATACCCGATACAGCTTCTTCCCATCCGCATTGATTATTACCGGATAATCCGGGAGAATAAGCTTCATTGGAAAGCCGGAATTGGTAATCACATCCTCCATATCTGCAAGCGTCTGCCTGATCAGTTTAACCAAATCCAGATTCTCAAATTCGACTACCGCTTCTCCGCTGGTACTTTTGGCTAGATCAAACAGGTCATTCACGATATTCTTCAGCCGATCGGATTTGTCCTGAAGTATTTTCACATAATCCCTTGCCGTATCAGATAAGTCTTCCTCCTTGGAAAGCAGATCGATAAAGCTGATGATGGAGGTCAGCGGCGTCTTTAAATCGTGGGATACATTGGTTACCAGTGCCACCTTCATCCTCTCCGACTTCATCTGCTCCTCCAGGCTTTCCGCAATTTCCTGATTGATATTTCGCAGAAGCCACTTATTTCCCTTGAAGTACCAAATCATAGAGAACAGCTCAAATAGCAATGGAAAGGAAAACCACCAAAATCGATACGGCATGATCAATACGATAAAGGCTGCATTGATAAAGGTAATGGCTAAAAAGATAAGCTGTCTGTAATAAAGCTTCTTCGTAAAGTATATATTACCAAAGGCGTCATGGTAGATAATATAGCGCCATAGTTCTACTGAAAGTCTGACGATACGAACTCCCAGCCGATACAGAATACTATCCTTAATAAAGCATTTTGATTTGCATTTTCTCAGCATAGCAAGCAGCAGCCTTAACAGCAAACCAGTTGCAAAGACAGCAATACCTCCGGCAAATACAGCAAGAGAAAGGTTCTCTGAGGATATAATCTCAAGATAATTCATATCAAATTGATTTAAGCTCACTCCAAGAGATATCTCTTTATGTATCACATATGGCATAAAATTCGCTGCTGCTCCCAACCCTAATAAAAGCGGTAGAAGTAAAAACTCTGTATATGCTTTATCTATCCTTTTATGTCTTGCAGGATCTGATGGTTCCTTCAAGACAAGGATACATAAGCTGATTAATGATAAGATTTCTGCCGTTATAAAAATCACAAATAAGATTGCAATCGGCATCAGATCATCACGATATTTCTCCCACTGCTGCTGCTTCTGTTCGAGAAAATCCTTAGGAAAGGATATGTAAATCACGTAATTATCTGTCAACATATTATATACATCAAGTTTGTCATAGGAATTAATTCCGGCTTTCCATATACCGTTCTCCAGATAGAAGAAGGCCTCGTCCTCGCTGGAATAAAACTCACGGTCGCTATGTCCAGTATCAGAGTAGTCCTTGGATCCTCCGCCGATATAATAATGATAAGGTGTATTCTTCAGTACCCTCCAGGTATAGGGTATATCCGAGACATCATTTAGTGCATCCCTGACATAGGAAGTATAGAATTCCCTGCTTTGATTATAGTTGAGAAACAGACTTTCCGTATGACTGTTATAGCCGAACAATAATACAAACAGGTAGAGGATCCCGCCCATCAGCATTACAGCCAGTATGTACATAACAGTATTTATTCTTTCGCTTCTAAAGCTTTTCGATTTTGTATCCAATTCCCCACACCACCTTCAAATAGTTTGGCTCCTTCGGGTTGATTTCAATCTTCTCGCGGATCCGTCTGATATGTACCATCACCGTATTCTCCACCGTATAGGCCGGTTCATTCCATACCCTCTCGTAAATTTCCTCAGCTGAAAATACTCGGCCCGCGTTTGTCATCATTAACTCCAGGATCTTGTATTCTGTCAAAGTAAGCCGCACCGGCTCGCCATCTACAGTGAGTTGCTTTGAAGCCTTATTCAGAGTTAATCCGCCGATGACGACATCCTCTGCTCCGACACTGTAGCCTGCTGCTCCCAGCTGCAGATAGCGTCTTAACTGGCTTTTTACACGGGCCAGCAGCTCCTGAGGATGATAGGGCTTTGTTATGTAATCATCCGCCCCCATCGTTAGACCAAGTATCTTATCACTGTCCTCCGACTTGGCTGACAACAGGATGATCGGGATGTTTCTCTTCTCTCTGATCCTCATAGTAGCAGAAAGCCCGTCCAGCTTAGGCATCATGATATCCAGCAGGATCAGATGAATCTGATTTGTGCTTAGCTGCTCCATTGCCTCCAAACCGTTATAAGCCTTTTTCACCTCATACCCCTCCAGCATCAGCAGCTTCTCTATGCCCTTGACGATTTCCCTGTCATCATCTACGACAAGAATACTTACCTTTTCCATTGTTTTCTCCCTTTCCCGAACGCCTGTAATGATTGTAGATAATAATACTTTCATTTACTTCGATAAAATTCTTACAAATCTCTTAAATATAATTAAATCGGTCTCTACTCCATACCGTCTGCTATATTTGAGTTCTTTTATATTCCATATTTTAGCATAAAATGCTTCTAAAATAAATTCCATAATATGATAACGGGTAGTAAAAATTTGCTTTTTGGTATATAATCATGGAAGGATATTTTTTTTACATCATGGAGGAATGATATGAAGACAATCGGTCTGATCGGGGGAATGAGCTGGGAAAGCACAGTACCCTATTATAAAATCGTGAATGAGGTAATTAAAAATGAGTTGGGTGGTTTTCACTCGGCAAAATGTATTCTATACAGTGTGGATTTTTACGAAATCGAGGCTTGTCAGGCAAAAGGGGAATGGGAAAGAAGCGGCGAGCTGCTGGCAGAGGCTGCAGCAGCCTTGGAGAGGGCCGGAGCTGATTTCATCGTGATTTGTACCAATACCATGCATAAGGTGGCAGATATTATTCAAAGAAGAATATCCATACCCATCCTCCAT
>JAEZLY010000288.1 GCA_023414985.1 Bacillota bacterium
TCGTCCTTAATGCCAAAATAATAAATTGGCACTTTATAGTAAGTACACATGTTGGTAAACATTTTTTTGGTATTGTCCGATGCGTCCTCAGCCACCACGACCAAGGCAGCCTTATGTTCCTTTACAGCTTTTTCGGTAGAGAACTCTCCGCTGACCAGCTTTCCTGATTTTGTTGCAATTCCTAACAGGTTATACACCTTCTTTTCTTCCGGACTCAAGCAAAATCATCTCCTTCTCCAATGTCTCGATCAATTCCTTCGGAATGCTCACCTTAAGTGACCGCTCCAGACCCTTTGTCTTGATGGCTTTTTTCAGACATTCAAGGGAACAGCAAATATATGCGCCCCTGCCGTTCTTCTTGCCTGTGGCATCAATGACAATATCGTCTTCCGGAGTCTTAAGGATACGGATCATTTCTTTTTTAGTCTTCATCTCGCCGCATCCGGTACACATTCTTAATGGTGTTTTCTTTGCCATCTATTCTCACATCCTCTAATATCCCATGCTCTGGGATTCACTCTTGATGTCAATCTTATACCCGGTAAGCTTAGCGGCAAGTCTTGCATTCTGTCCTTCCTTACCGATTGCAAGCGACAGCTGGTAATCAGGAACAATGACTCTTGCGCTCTTTTCATTTTCTTCCACTGTTACGGATACAACCTTTGCAGGGCTGAGCGCATTTTCAATCAGTCTCGCAGGATCGTTGCTCCAGTTGATGATATCAATCTTTTCGTTTCGAAGCTCATGAACAATTGCATTCACTCTCGCACCGTTCAGACCGACACAGGCACCGACTGCATCAACATCAGGATTATTGCTCCATACTGCCATCTTTGTTCTGGAACCTGCTTCTCTGCTGATGCTCTTGATTTCTACGGTTCCATCCTGGATCTCCGTAACCTCAGCTTCAAATAATCTCTTCACAAGCTCAGGATGCGTTCTGGACACAGTAATTCTGGGCCCTTTGGTCGTATCCTTTACCTCAAGTACATATAATTTGATACGGTCGTAGGTCTGAATACCTCTCCTCTGACCTGTTCATTTTCTGTCAGAACCGCATCGACCTTACCCAGGTTGATACTAACATTATTTCCTACATAACGCTGTACGATACCGGTTACGATGTCCTTCTCCTTGCTGCTGTACTGGTTAAAGAGCACCTTTCTCTCTTCCTCACGGATTTTCTGTACAACAACCTGCTTTGCCTTTTGGGCAGCAATACGTCCGAAATTCTTCGGGGTCACTTCGATTGCCATCAGATCACCGATTTCTTTTCTGGCATCTTTCATCTTCGCCTGGGCAAGACAAATCTGCATAACCGGATCAGTAACCTCTTCCACTACTTCCTTCATTGCAAATACATTTACTTCTCCGGTCACTCTATCGATATTTACCTTTATATTGTCCGCCCTGCCGTAATTATTCTTACATGCTGCAACCAATGAGTTTTCTAACGCCTCAAGCAAAATATCCTTACTGATATCCTTTTCCTTCTCAATCTGGTTTAAAGCTTCAATGAGTTCCCTGTTCGCATCCATTTTCTTTAATAATCCTCCTTTAAATATCTATAAAATTTTGATGAGTAGCGAAGGAGGATTTTCCTCCTTTGATAATGATAAAATCAAATTACTTTATGTTCATCGGGAGTGTTATTCTCCCGGTCGTTCCAATCTCCGTCCTTAAAAATCAAAGGTCAGACGTACTGTGGCAATCTCTGATCTCGGAATTTCCATCGTATTTCCGTCTTCCAGCTCTAAGGTAATCGTCTTCTGATCAAAGGCTTCCAGAATTCCGATGAAGTCCTTCTGTTTATTAATTGCCTTATAAAGCTTTACTTCAATCTCTTCTCCGATGCTTTTCTCGAAATGCTTATCCTTCTTTAATTGTCTTCCGAGCCCCGGAGAGCTTACCTCCAATACATAGGAATCTGTGATAAAGTCCTGCTGATCCAACAAATCACTGAGCTCCCTGCTGACTAACACGCAGTCATCCACCGTGATTCCGTTTTCCTTGTCAATATAAGCCCGTAAGTACCAGCTGCCGCCCTCCTTTATATACTCGACGTCATACAATTCGAAATGATTTGCTTTAAGAATCGGTTCTATCAGCTTTTCGGTCTTCTGCTCGTATTCCTCATGCTTTGTCATCCAAATCCCTGCTTTCCTTTTATATTCTAAGACTAATCTTCTCCGCTGTTCCCAATCTTATACAAAACAGAAGAGTGGACTTTCGTCCACTCCTTAATTAGTCTTATCATTTTGCACCATAGTTATTATAGCAAACGATACCAGAAAATGCAAGCCTTTCTTTTACTGAATTGCAGGTATATTGCTGGTTTACCATAATTATTCTATTCTTGATTGAATCTTTGGAGGAAATCCTTCGTTCTTTGGTTAATGCTGTTACCGAATACTTCATCCGGAGTTCCCTGTTCCACGATCATCCCCTCGTCCATGAAGATTACACGGTCAGCTACATCTCTTGCAAAGGCCATCTCATGGGTTACAATAACCATGGTCATCTTCTCTTCTGCCAGGGATCGGATTACTTTCAGAATCTCGCCGGTTAATTCAGGATCCAGAGCTGAGGTCGGCTCATCAAAAAACAGGATTCTGGGATTTAAGGCCAAGGCTCTGGCAATGGCAATTCTCTGCTGTTGGCCTCCGGACAGTTCGCTGGGATAAGATTTGGCTTTATCAGTCAGATTCATCTTATTCAAGAGCTGCATTGCTTTCTCTTCTGCAGCTTTTTTATCAATATGAAGTACATTTACCTGGGCATCTACAATATTGCGCAGTACGCTGAAATGGGGAAACAGATTGAAGTTCTGAAACACCAGTCCAACCTCCAGGATAATCTCATGCAATATTTTTGCATCTGTATACCCCTGTTCGGAAAAGGTATCAACCATGGTTGTCCCGCATACCTCAATTCTGCCTTCATCCACCCGCTCAAGCTGGGTCAGGCATCGAAGCAGTGTGGATTTGCCGGAACCCGAGGGACCGATCACAGCGATGACCTCTCCTTCCTGTACCTCCAGCGAAATGCCCTTTAACACTTCAGTTTTATCAAATGTCTTATGTAAATTATCTGCTTTAAACAGCATAGTCAACGCTCCGTTTCTATCTGTGATTTCGATTGTTACTAATTCTTATAATAATCAAATTTCTTCTCGATTGCCTTGAAGGTCATCTCTACCACCGTATTCATAACTAAGTAGAAAATTGCTGCCACGACAATCGGAAGTGTCGATACGTATTTTGACTGAGCCGTAGAGGCAATCCGGAACAGCTCCACCACTGCAATGACCTGTGCCAGAGAGGTATCCTTGACGAGTGTCATCAGCTCATTGCCGGTTGCAGGGATGACATTCTTAACCACCTGCGGCAGAACTATTCTCATAAAGGTCTGAAATTTGGTATATCCAAGGATCTTGGCAGCTTCATACTGCCCCTTCGGAATTGAGGCTATCCCGCCCCGGAAAATCTCCCCGAAGTAAGCTGCATAATTTACCACAAAGGCAAGAATACAGGCCACCAGACGGCTGGGGTAGTTATAGCCGAACAGATAGGAAGGGGCATACATAAAGAAGATCAATTGCAGCATCAGCGGTGTTCCGCGGAAAATCAGCTGATAGATCCGGATCGGAAAACCGATGATCCGGAACCTGCTCCTTCTTCCCAAGGCTACCAGAAACCCTAACGGAATCGAGAAGATCAAGGTCATAAAGAAAATCTCCAACGTGATTCCCGTTGCCTCCAGCATGTTCGGTATCAAAAAATTCAAGGGTACATTATCTATCTTCATAAAACCTCCGATAACATCAATTATTTATTTCATTACGGTGTCAAAATGCGCTGCATATTTTCCGGACATACCCTATGGCCATTACAAGCGAGCTTGCATAGCCATAGGGTATATCCAGAAAGCACCTACAGTGCTTTTGACGCCTTATTTATCCTGCTAACACTTTACCATATTATCATAGTGTCGCATTCATTTCAATGAAAAAATCCTCAGAGTTTATAAAAAGTACTTCATATAATACCATTTTATCAAATTTTTATCTTTCTTCTATTGACAGTCCTAAAGTTATATATTATTATTGTGGTCAATACAACTGTTGCATGTACAACTATTAAGAAGGAGGTATCCCCCATGTTTATGACCAATCTTTCCATCTTATCCAGAGTCAGCCGTACCTTTTGCGAGCGTAAGCTGAACGATACCAATATCGGCTTTACAGAGCAGTCTTTCCTGCAGTTCTTAAGCAAAAGCGGTGTCGTGAATCAGGATGCGATCGCCAAACATTTTATGCTGGATAAGGGATCGGTTGCAAAAACCTTAAGTAAGCTGGAGGAAAAAGAACTGATTACCCGAAAGGATAACCCCGACAATAAGCGCGAGAAGCTGATCACAATCACTGACCTCGGAAAAAGCAAATCCAGCTCCTACATAGTCGAGGTTCAGGAGCTGCACAGCTTTTTATTTGAAGGTCTTACCAAGGAAGAAATCGAACAGTTTTCAAATACAATAGAAAAAATCACACAAAATGCCATTAAGGCAATTCAAGGAAGGATGGATGAGTATGGCGCGGTCGAATAAGAAATTGAATTTTGCATTAATCATGATTGTATACCTGTTGGGTATTTTCATGGGTGCCATTGACACAGGTATCGTAACACCGGCGAGAACCGTAATACAGAATTATCTTGGTGTAAGTGAGAAATCAGGAATATGGATGATCACCATGTACACTCTGGCTTATGCTGCCAGTATCCCGATCATGGGCAAGCTGGCTGATAAATACGGAAGAAAGACAATCTACCTGATCAGTATCTCCCTCTTCGGCCTGGGTTCCCTCTTCTGCGGACTTTCTCAGAATTTCGCAAGCTTCGGACTGCTATTGGGGGCGAGAGCTGTGCAGGCGATCGGAGGAGGCGGTATTGTTCCGGTTGCCACGGCGGAATTCGGTACTACCTTCCCGAAGGAAAAGCGTGGTATGGCCCTGGGTCTGGTCGGAGGAGTCTATGGAATTGCCAATATCTTCGGTTCTTCTGCCGGCAGTGCCATTCTTGACCTGTTCGGTAAGAACAATTGGCAATATATCTTCTATGTCAACGTTCCGATCACTGTCTTTATCGTAATCGCAGGCTTGATCAGTCTGCCGAACACCAAGGAAGAGAATGTGAAGAAAATCGATTTTCTTGGAATCGGATTACTGACAGTCATGATCTTATCCTTATTATATGGCTTGAAGAATATCGACTTCTTTGATTTCTCTGCTACGATTACAAGCACAAAGGTCTATCCGTTCTTATTGGTCTTTGTTGTACTGCTGCCCTTCTTCCTGATTGCGGAGAAGAAAGCAGAGGATCCGGTCATGAACCTGTCTTACTTTAAGAACAGGCAGATCAATATCACTCTGTTCCTGTCGCTGCTGACCGGAATAATCCTGATGGGCATGATTTTCGTTCCCGAATTCTCAGAAAATGCGCTGAAGATTACCTCCGGTGACGGCGGGTACCTGGTCATTATCCTGGGTGTATTTGCAGGAGTGGGTGCCCCGTTCTCCGGTAAATTGATAGATAAATACGGTGTTAAGCTGATCCTTGGACTTGGTTTTCTGGTTTCCGCCATCGGCTCCCTGTTTCTGATCTTCGTCGCAACGAACTACCCAAGCATCGTAACGATCTTCATCAGTTTGATGTTCGTCGGTCTGGGAATCGGTTTTACCATGGGTACACCGCTCAATTACATGATGCTGGATAATACGAAGGAAGAGGAAGCCAATTCAGCTCTGGCTACTGTGTCCCTGATACGTTCCATCGGAACAACAATTGCTCCTGCCATCATGATCGGATTTATTGCTCATGCAGGTACAGCAATCCAGGGAAATGTCATGGCACTTCTGCCCTCCGAGCTCTCCGTTCCGGAACTGCCCTATGCGAAAGAGATCAATACTTCACTGGAAGAAATGAAGGCTGATCCCGCCATGGCAGAGAAACTGAAAGGGATTACACTTCCCGACCTTTCTGCCATGCAGACAGTGAAATTTGATATGAGTGCCTCTGACAGCAAATTCGAGCTTCCACCGGAGATGCTGGAGCGGCTGCAATCCTCCGATGTCACGACAATAACGGAGGACATCAAAACGTTATCTGCCTTCCTGTTCGACCAGATGACTCCCGGAATTATCACAAATATCCAAACCGGTCTTCAGAGCGGTATTGATGCGATGCAGACTTCAGAAGCGGGCTTGGAGCAAGGGATTGCGGCTGTACAGAAAAAGTCTTCCGTCCCGGGTGTCGGTGCACAATTAGCTGCAATGACTGCAGCGAAGGATAAGATGACTCTGCTGATCGATCAGATGTCTCAGATGAATTCGGCTGTCCCTGGTGCCTTTGATACTGCAAAGAACGATTATCTGGGTCAGATCGATACTCTGAAGCCGACCATCGAAAAAGAATTTCAGAGAACACTAAATATCGGCTTCCGACAGCTTTACGCTACTGTGACCATCGTGTCTGTACTGGGCCTTCTCGTACTGGCCTTTTATAAGAGAAGAAAAACAACAGCCGAAGCATAAGCGTGATTTATTACAGTATAATCGCAATTTAAGAGAATGAAATAAAATATACCGATGGTACAGTGCTCCCTGGTCTTCCTGAAAAACAGGATCCGGGAGACTAATTCCATCGGTATTTTTATCAATAATTATCAATAAATCTTATACTCATAGGAATTCTCATCCTGACCAATCATAGTAACACCGTCAATTAAGTATTGGAATTCCGAACCTGAGACATTATAGTATATCTCTGTCTGATCCTCAGAATTCTTCTGATAGATTACTCCAAAATTCCATTCCTTCAGACCGGATACCCGCTCTCCGCCTACCAGAGGTTTCGGTGCATTTCCGTCCGAACTGTAATATACCGCCTTCCCGCCATCCGACTCCTTTAGGAAGAATACAATATCCCCCGCCTGGTTCATACAAAGATCGGATGCCTGATCGCTGATTAGGACAGCTTCTTTCTTCTTTCGCTTGTAATAAAGCTGACTTCCCTTCAGATAATAAACCTGTCTGTAATCGGACAGAACACGGAAGGAATCTACCTGTTCCTCCAGGACGGTCTGCTTATTATTTCCCGACAGATCTGATATACTGACCAACTGTTTCTCCCTACTGCAATAATAAAGTGTCCGCCCATCCCTTGATAATGAGATATTCTGCCGACTGTCTACTGTACCAAGAGCACTGGTTTGATATTCGGAATCAATCAAAATCAGCCGGTTATCGGCACTGATCAGTACTTTATTACGGAAATCCTTGATACCATAAGCGTTAAGTAAGCGATAAGAAACATGATTCCTACCCTTAGAAGGGAGTAGGATACCGGCAATCATAGTATCCGAAATCGGGATACGTTCTCCCTTAGAAGTCCATAGTATATAACCCCCGTCCTCCTCAGTTAACAGCTCGGTGTAATCCTGGTTGTAAAAGATACTGTGTTCTAAACTCTTCGTCAGGACGGTTGTGATGCCATTCATTCGTTTATTATAGGTACCGGTTCCGTCTGTATGAATCGTAAACAGATACTGGATCCGCTGATTGTCAGAATAGGCTGCCACACCCATTCCTTTGCCTAACAGCTCAGGCTTGCTGCCGCTCTCCCAGATGGCATAAGCAGTCATATCATTGATCATATCTCCTCCATTGATCGGGAAGGTGGTATAAAAGCAGGGGTAGCCGTCAGATGACACATATAGATTACCGTATATAAATTTATCCTGTTTGTCCAACAGAGACTCGGTATGGTTCTCCATATCATATTGATAGAGAAAATATTTTCCCATCCCTCCGTCAACTGTATAAAGGACATATCTTCCATTCTCCGATAAAGCCAAACTGATTATGGGTGAAAAGATTTCATGATTTTCTTTGTTGTTCACAACATAACAT
>JAEZLY010000014.1 GCA_023414985.1 Bacillota bacterium
CTATTATATGACACCGGTACATCACAATATCCGTGTACCGAAGACCAGATGGGTCGTACTTCGCTATCCGAATGCAGCGATGGCTCAGCTGTCCAACTCCAGCGTGGAGGCATTTGAGGATTTCTACTTCAATGTATGTAACCTGGATTATGCAAAGATGGGCAAGGCGATGGAACCCTTGGTTAACCTGATGAATCGTACTGACCGTGTCAGAATTGTCGGTCCCGGTACCGATTTAAGCTTTTCTATTAATAATATTCCTGCAGTACCCTGCGACGGCGAGCGAAATATTCCGGACGGTGAGGTATATACCGCACCGGTTCGAGAATCCGTAAATGGTACGTTGAGTTACAATGCACCGGCAGTGTTCCAGGGCTTTACCTATGAGAATATCTGCTTTACCTTCGAGAACGGTAAAATCGTTAAGGCTACTGCGAACAATACGGAGAGAATTAATCAGGTATTGGATACGGATGAGGGTGCGCGCTATATCGGAGAATTTGCAATCGGTGTCAATCCCTACGTATTAAAGCCGATGAAGGACACTTTGTTTGATGAGAAGATCATGGGATCCTTCCATTTTACCCCTGGTAACTGCTACGAGGATCAAGCTCCGAACGGAAACCACTCCGCGATCCATTGGGATTTGGTATGCATCCAGACGCCGGAGTATGGCGGCGGTGAAATTTATTTTGATGAGGTACTGATTCGTAAGGACGGACGTTTTGTGATAAAAGAGCTGGAAGGCTTAAATCCTGAGAATTTGATCTAAGGTAAGAGAGGAGAAATACGGATGAAGCTGTTAACAGCTGCTATACCCTGTTATAATTCCGCAGCATATATGAGCCATGCCATCGAAACTCTGCTGAGCGGCGGTGAAGAGATGGAAATCCTCATTGTGAATGACGGCTCTACGGATGATACCCAGAAAATCGCCGAAGAATATCAGGCAAAGTATCCGAATGTTGTCCGTGCAATTTATCAGGAGAACGGCGGACATGGTGAGGCTGTCAATACAGGTCTGGCCAATGCAACCGGACTGTACTTCAAAGTCGTTGACAGTGATGACTGGGTGAATGAGAAAGCTTTGGCGCAAGTGATGGAAGTTCTGAAAAATCTGATTGCCGACGGCAAAAGTCCGGATCTGTTCCTTGCTAATTATGTATATGAGAAGGTAGATGCCAAGAAAAAGAAGGTTATTAATTATCATAGGGCGCTTCCACAGGATCAGATCTTCACCTGGAATGACATCATGCATTTCAGACAGAGCCAGAACATTCTGATGCATTCCACAATTTATCGTACCAAGTTACTCAAAAGCTGTGGAATTCGTCTGCCGAAGCATACCTTCTATGTGGATAACATTTTTGTATATCAGCCGTTGCCTTATGTAAAGACCATGTATTATATGGATGTTAACCTGTACCGGTATTTTATCGGGCGCTCCGACCAGTCCGTCAATGAACAGGTTATGATCAGGCGGATCGATCAGCAGCTGAGGGTGACGAAAATTATGATAGAGTCCCATAATCTGATGCAGATTAAAAGCAAAAAGCTTCAGAACTACATGATAAAGTATTTATCCATGATGATGGCAGTCAGCAGTGTATTCCTGATCAAGGAAGGCTCGGATGAGAGCCTGAATAAGAAACAGGAGCTCTGGGATTATTTGAAGAATTACGATAAGAGACTATATAAAAAGATCAGATCGCACATCCTGGGACGCTCCATGAACCTGCCCGGTAAATTCGGAAGGAAGATGGTTGAGACCGGATATACTATTCTCAGAAAGATTTACGGCTTTAACTAAATTGATGAATGCAGCAGCCACATGATTGCCGACTTGAGCAATGACATGTGGCTGTTTCTATTCCATTACAATTTTTTGAAGGTATTACTTGCCGCCGGCGGCCTGATCCAAGGCATCCGTAACAGCTTTCTTAAACTGGTTGCAGGCCCAGGTGGCACCGGATACTGCGTCCACTTCACCCAAATCCTGTGTCTCAATTAATTCATCAGAATATCCTCTGGAATTCTCCCAGTCCTTAATCGCTTGGTCATAATAAATCGGATTATCCTTGAATATTTCCTTATAATTCTCATCAAAGGGCTTATCTTCATGAATGGAGTCATAAATTGTCCAATCGGCAGTAGTAATCTCCCCTTTTTCAATGATTACCTTCGCTTTGATGTAATAACCTTCCATATCCGGTTCGGTAGTAACCTCATAGGTACCGTCCTTATATTTCTGAACCGGTTCCGGAGTCGGTGCTGCAGTCGGTGTAAGAGGCTTAGTTGAAACATTAACTGGATCTTGCGGTACCTTATTATCTGAAGGTTGGACAGAAACTTCTTTGCTGCAGCCTGTAAATACATAGGCAAAACAGAATAAACAAAGGAATAGGATACGCTTCATAATATTACACCCCCATAGGATATCATGTTTATTATTACATGGTAAATTATACCATAAGGATGAAAAATAATACTCAGTTTTATTTGTAATATTTGCAAATAACTTTTCTTGTGCAAACGGAATTAAGATGGTATAATTATACGTATTAACGTATTAAAGTATTAATAATCAAAAGCGGAGGGTGTATATGGAGAATTATCAAATTTTGATTGTCATGTGTATCTATATGGCGCTGGTAATCGGTATTGGATTGTTTTTTGCAAAGAGGGCAAATGAAAATTCAGAGAATTACTTCCTTGGGGGAAGATCTTTAGGCCCCTGGATTGCAGCGATGAGCGCCGAGGCATCCGATATGAGCGGATGGCTGTTGATGGGACTGCCGGGCGTTGCATATTTTTACGGCTTCAGTGATGCAGCCTGGACTGCAATCGGGTTGTTGGCGGGAACCTATATTAATTGGCTGATTGTTGCAAAAAGATTACATGCCTATTCGATCATTGCAGGAGATTCGATTACTATTCCGGAATTTTTCAGTAATCGTTTTAAGGAGAATAAGAAGATCATTATGACAATTGCAGCACTATTCATTATGGTATTCTTTACAATCTATGCTTCAAGCTGTTTTGTATCGGTTGGTAAGCTGTTCTCTACCCTGTTCGGAGTAAAGTATCAATTCATGATGATTGCAGGGGCTGTATTCGTTGTTGTATATACTTTTTTGGGAGGATTTCTTGCGGAAAGTACCTCCGATTTCATGCAGGCAGTCGTAATGATAACTGCCTTGGTGGGAGTTTTGCTCACCGGTATATTGAATGCCGGAGGGGTTGGTGCTGTATATGATAACCTGCATCAGATCCCAGGATTTTTAGAGTTTTTTGGTATCAGTTCACCCACGATGGCTGACGGAGCTCAGCAGATATCCGAAAGCGGAGCACCGCTTTTTGGAGAGGCGGGTACATATGGTTTCCTGACAATTCTGTCCACCCTTTCCTGGGGACTTGGTTATTTCGGAATGCCCCAGGTATTACTTCGTTTTATGGCAATTCGTACCCAGAAGGAGATTAAGAAATCAAGAAGAATTGCCACTGTATGGTGTTCTATCTCCTTGTTTGCGGCAGTGTTTATCGGCTTAATCGGAAGAGCTGTATTTCCGACTGCACATTTGACTGGAGCAGATGCTGAAAAGATCTTTATTACCATGTCAACCAGTTATCTGCCGACGGTATTAGCAGGGCTTGCCATGGCCGGTATCCTGGCGGCGACGATCAGCTCCTCGGATTCCTATCTGCTGATTGCTTCCTCGGCGGTTTCCAAGAATATATACCAGGGTATCTTTAAAAAAGATGCTTCGGACAAGCAGGTAATGAGAATGTCCCGTATTGTCCTGCTGACAATCGCTCTGATCGGAGTAGTGATCGCAATGGACGAGAACAGTGTCATCTTTAAGGTGGTATCCTTTGCATGGGCTGGGTTTGGAGCAACCTTCGGGCCAATAATGCTATTCTCATTATTCTGGAAGAGAACCACGAGAGAGGGCGCAATCGGAGGTATGCTGGCCGGCGGAATCATGGTATTTATCTGGAAGCTTATCATCAGGCCGATCGGCGGTGTGCTGAATATCTACGAATTGCTTCCCGCCTTTGTATTCTCCTGCATCGTGATTGTCTTAGTATCCTTACTTACTGCCAAACCGGATCAGAAGCTGCTTGAAGAATTCGAACAGGCGAAGGCTTATCGTGATTAAGAATATTTAATCAATTAGTAATAAGGATTGTAAAGGATCTTCGCAAAAAGAAATTGAAGCTTAAAGGCCTGTTGCAATTATTACATAATACAGAAAGAGAAAGGGCTAGCATTCCCGTAATGCACTCTTTGGAAGACTTACTGCTGGAATTGTATGGGACAAGCGAACATTTATGTACGATTGTCCCATACAAAACAGTAGTATGTCTTCCGACGAGTGTGTGAGGGAAGCTAGCTCTTTTTCTTTCGTGGCATTGTCAGAATTATGCAGCAGTCCGTTTTTCATCCTTAACCAGAATAACTGCAAATATAATTGCAATCACGATAAACCCAAGTCCGCCAATCAGGCCGGTAGGGGAGGGGCCTAAGAAAGTATTGCCTCCGTCCTTTGTAAGATAAATTCCTACCGGGCCGATGGCATTGATGCATGCATGGGCAAAGATTGCAGGAATACAGCTGTTTGTCTTGATTGTAATATAAGAGAAAATTGTACCGAGGACAGTACAGAAGAGGATCATGGCCAGAATCCCGGTATAAGGAAAACCTGCATAGCCTGTTCCGTAGTTATGTCCCAGAGCAGTCAGCGGAGCATGCCAGATACCCCAGATAAAGCCATTGATCAGAAGCATCGGAAGAATCTGAAACTTACCCTTCATCTTAGGCAGAAGGTATCCGCGCCAGCCCCATTCTTCCCCGAAACAGTTTATGAAGTTAAGCAGAGGTCCGATCAGGGCTGCCGTAGCGGTTTGTATCAGTAGGTTGGTCTGCAGCTGTGAGACATTCATATCCAGTCCTGTATTGCGGTAAGCATTAGCCAGGGCAGGAAGTCCGGGGTCAAAGCTGCCCGGTTTGACAAGAAAATAAAAGGCAGTACCAATGACCGTAAGAACTGAAGGCCCAAACCATGCAAATAAGTAATAACCGAACTTCTTTTTAAAATTCGGCAACCCCAGCAGGGAATTGCGGAATCCTTCCTTTGTGATTAACCTTGTAAGCAGGACGCCGAGGGCAGGGAAAAACATAACTCCCGCAACCAGAAGCTGAGCAAAGGGTTTTACCTGTTCGTTTCCGGATATAATTAATGGCCTGATCACAAAGATTTCAGTTAAATAGGTAAAGAAAAAAGTAATCGCCAGATAGATTAGAATTCTTTTTGTCTCCAGTTTGGGATCTGCTGCCTGAGGAGCGAATGATTTCTGCTGATCAGGGATTTGATGTGTGTTATTTGGATCCATAAATACCTCCCTTATTTAAACGTGCATTTCTTGTTATGCCTATTATAGCATACTTATCCAGAGGTTACCAAGGCTGCGTAAGTATACATAATGGAAAAGCCCAAGGTTTATGAAATAAACCTTGGGCTTTGTTATCTCTGAATTCTGAATATGTTGACAGAACCTTACGATACCTTGGAAAGCTCCTGCTTTGCTTTCTGGGATTCCTTTACCTTCGCCGGTACGAAATAAATAACCGCATAAAGAAGGAAATTAAGTACGAGTGCACCCAGAACATCCATCACAGAGTGCTGCTTAAGGAATACGGTTGACATACAGATCAATACGGTTAACAGGAAAGTTCCCCATTGGAGCCATTTGATCGGATGAAGCTTCTCACTCTTATTAATTGCAATCATGGCTCCTACGGAATTAAATACATGAATGCTTGGGAATACGTTTGTGGCTGTATCAATGGAATAAATGCCCGCCAACATATGAATGAATATATTATCTCTTCCCAGAGAATTTAAATCAACTCTCAGATAATGACCGTTCGGCCAGACGGTATAAATAAAGAGGCAGATGGTCATACCGGTGAACAGATAAGCACAAATTTTCAAGAAATCCTGCTTCGAAGTCAATAAAAAATAGGCGACGGTTACAGCGATATATAAAAACCATATAAAATAGGGAACGATGAAAACCTCGCAAAATGGTATGAAATCATCCAGCCTTGTATGGATGGGGGTAAACTTAGTCACGTGCTTCTCAAGATAAGCGAACCAGATCAGATAAATGAAGAAGTATGACAGGACAGCCCCGTGTTTATATTTTATCATGAACTGCTTTGCTGTATGCAATAGCTTCATAGCGGCACTCCCTTTCCTCTTGAAATCGTGCTAATTATAGCACACAATATTCAGGATAACAATATCATGATTTTTACTTTTTTCTTACAATTTAGGACGAAACCGGTCAAAAGGGTTGGACAGTTACCAAAAAACTGACTATAATAGAGTCATAAAATACCATTACCGGTGGTTAGGGCTGGTTAATAGATTATATTTTATAGAAACTGAGAATATTATTATTGAATTGAAATGGAGGC
>JAEZLY010000073.1 GCA_023414985.1 Bacillota bacterium
ATCCAGGAGGATGCAAGCATCCTCTTTGATCGGGATACTGAGGAAAACAATACAGAAAAGTAAGAAATTATTATACTTATATCATAGAATATACAGAATATTATTATGTAAACCAGAAAGGACAAAACTCCATGGATGAGGAAGTAATGGAGCTGCCGGAACAAGAAGAAGCGTTGGAATTCATCGTGGATGATTCGAATGTAGGCAATCGAATTGATAAATACCTTTCCGTTATTCAGACGGAGCTGACCCGAAGCTATATCCAAAAGCTGATTGAGGAAGGACGAGTATTTCTGGAGGACAAGCCCGTAAAAGCCAATTTAAAGGTTAAGGCTGGCCAAAGGGTAGTAATCCTGTTACCCGAACCGATAGAGGCTGAAATCGTCCCTGAGGACCTTCCGCTTGATATTCTGTATGAGGATAAGGATGTCATAATCATTAATAAACAGAAGGGTATGGTGGTTCATCCTGCCGCGGGACATGCGTCAGGTACGTTAGTAAATGCTTTGTTATATCATTGCAGGGGAGAGTTATCCGGAATCAACGGTGTATTACGCCCTGGTATCGTTCATCGGATTGACCGGGATACTACCGGTATACTGGTAGCCTGTAAGAATGATAAAGCGCATCAGTTTATTGCGGAACAATTGAAGGTACATTCCATTACCCGTAAATATCAGGCCATCGTCTATCATACCTTAAAGGTAGAAGAGGGCAGAGTCGAAGGTCCGATTGGCAGAGATCCGAAGGATCGGAAGAAGATGGCGATCAATCCCAAGAACGGTAAGCCGGCTGCGACAAATTACCGGCTGTTAGAGAATCTATCCCATCAATATGCCCATATTGAATGCTCTCTGGAGACAGGGCGTACCCATCAGATCAGAGTTCACATGGCAAGCATTCACCACCCGTTGGTAGGAGATACCGTGTATGGTCCGGCAAAGGATCCTTTTCATCTTGAAGGACAGGCATTGCATGCGGGGGTTCTTGGCTTTATTCATCCGTCCACAGGAAAATATGTAGAGTTCTCAGCACCATTACCGGATTACTTTACCGAATTAATTGCGAAACTAAGACATAAGGGGTAATTATCGTTGAAAAGAAAACTCATAGATGAATTGATCCGATGGAAAAGTGAAGACAGCGATACTCCGATATTACTGACCGGAGCAAAGGGTGTAGGAAAGACATATCTTACATATGACTTTGCTAAGGCTTTTTTTGAACAGATCTTTTATCTGAATTTTGAACGTAATCCTGAGTGTGCTTCGTTATTCAACAATTTGGATACAGAAGCCTTTCACGCCGGAATTACCGGTTATTTTCAGCTACCGGAAAGCAGCCCTAAAGAAGGACGGATTCTTATCCTGGATGAGGTTGGTCGTTGTGATGAGGCTCTACAGGCACTTTCCAAGGGTTTATTCAAGGACAGCTTTCAATTTATTATCGCCATCTCCAGTCACCCGATCCCCAAGGAATATGAAGTGCTTTTTACAAGACTGTCGGTTCATCCCCTGGAATTTGATGAATTCTTAAGAGCAATCGGCAATGACTGGTACATAGAAGCAATCCTGAACCATTTCTATTCGAATACCAATATCCCGGAGATTGTACATAAAGAACTTTTGGCACTTCATCGTCTATATCTTCAAATTGGCGGTATGCCTGGACTTGTAAATGAATATCTCAATTTTTCCGATGCTGTGAATGTATCTGAGCAGCATTCCTTTATTGTGGGTTCTTATCATGACTATATCGCTCGTGATAATGCTGACAGTGAAGCTTTGAAAATGAAACAGGTTTTTGACAGTCTTACCTATCAGTTGATGAAGGAAAACAAGAAATTTCAATATAAAATTATCAGAAAAGGCACCACTCATGCCATGTATCGAGATGCCATTCAGAAACTCGTAGAACAGAGCTATGTCATTCGCAGTAATAAGATCGGTACAGAACAGCTGCAGAACCCATCGGAGTTGATTCTCATGAATAATTCCTGTGATGCTTCCAACAGCAATTTTAAATTATACCTTCCCGATACCGGTTTGCTCTACTCAAAAATCATTGAAGAGCAGGGGCCAGCAGGCATCGTGAATAATAAAAAAGCACTTCTGGAGAACTATGTCGCACAATCCCTTCAGGCAAAGAATTATCCCTTTGTCTTCTGGGAGTCTGAATCGATGGCAAAGATAGATTTCATTATTGCAAAGAATCTTGAAATCATACCCATTGAAATCCACGAAAGCTCAAACACGAGATCGAAGAGTATCAGTGTACTTAAGCAAAAATGCGAATTTCCTTACGCCATCAAGATTTCTTCTAAAAACTTTGAATACTCAAATCAGATCAAATACGTTCCCTACTATGCGGTATTCTGTTTGTAATACCAAAATTTAACTAATGTTTTACGATTTTATTAAGAAAACAGTTGACAAAACCATTCTATTATTATAGTATAGAAACACAGGCATCGGACTACGTCTGTAGATGTCCTAGCCATCAGCCCCCTTGTAATCATTCTACAATGGTAAGTTCCTGTAATTACAGGCTACATATAGATTTTTGATTTACCTTGAATTTATTTTTACGATACTATTACTAAGCGGATAAGTTTATTAAAAACACTACGGAATACAGCAGATGAGTGGAGAAGCAGATGCTGTATTTTAATTTCTACAGCAGTAGTAATCATTATTCATGTTAAGGGGTGTAAGATTTCATGGCAGCATTACCGGAAATACGACTTCACGAAGGAGAACTGAATATCATGGAATTACTATGGTCGAATAAAGCTCTGGCCGCCAAAGATATTTCCAAGATCATTAAGGAATATATCGGTTGGGAGAAGAATACGACCTATACAGTAATTAACCGTCTGATCGAGAAGGGTGCAATCAAACGGGAGGATCCAGGCTTTTTATGTAAGGCTGCGATTTCCAAGCGAACCGTACAGGCAATCGAGACAAAGGTATTGCTAAACAAGCTGTATAACGGTTCCTTAAGCACATTTCTGGCTGAATATTTGAAGAATCAGGATCTGTCCAAGGCAGAGGTTCTTGAGCTTCAGAGAATAATCGGCGAACAGAGATTTTAAGCATCAAAGTCCAACATACGAATATGATAAGATATAACATAGAATATTGAAATAATGTAATAAAAGCCTTGTAATAAGGCTTTTTTTGCTAGATAAGCATATAAATTCATCATTATTTCAATGCAATTCATTTGTAACAATTTGGTAATATAACTATATCTATAATTTGATATAGAATATGCAATGTATTTAGTTCTTCGAATAGTTAAATTCTATTTATCCTGAATAATGGATAAGGAAGAGGGAAGATATGATTTCAAGAACCTGGCATGGAATTGTACCAATTGACAGGAAGAATGCCTTTCAGACCTATTTAAATGAAACGGGTGTAAAAGATGCATTATTGATCAAAGGAAATCTTGGAGCTTATGTAGAAATCATCGATCAAGATGAATATTCGCATTTTTTTCTTTGTACGATATGGGAAACGTTCGATGATATTATTAAATATGCCGGTGTAAACCCGAACGTTGCAATAACATATCCGGAGGATTCGGTTTATGGATTAATTTCAGATCCGATCGTCATTCATCAGGAAGTTCATCATTCGGATAATCCATTTCTTTTTGGGTTATAAGATTCTGTTCCGTATTATTGTTATAAGGCACAGGCTACACGGGTAAGTCCTATAACGCCGTGGATTGGGTTGAGAGAAGTGCTTTTCATGGCAAAAGATCGCATTTGCAGATTATTATACTATTCGCAAAACGCTTGTTTAACGAATTGTTATATTTAATTTGCTAATATTGTACCTAAATTCCAGAACTGCCCAGATCCTTCTGTACGAAAACGCTCTGCAAAAGACTTTACAAAATCACTCTTCTCATTATAAATTTTTCTGCTTATATCAAAATTAAG
>JAEZLY010000089.1 GCA_023414985.1 Bacillota bacterium
GCTTGGTGGTAGAGAGTATGAACAGCATCTTAGCTTCTTCCGATAAACAGAACCAGGGAGTTGCCAATACCAGTAAGAAATACAGGGATATCTCAGAGGCGATGAGAAAATCGGAGCAGGCAGTAAAGGAATTGAATGCCTCAGAAAAGGATATGGAAGCAGCCAATGAGGAAATCAAAGGGATGCTTCAGTCTCTTTCAGCAATTGCGGAACAGAATGCGGCGGGAACCCAGCAGGCGGTTGCCAGCATGGAGGAACAGGCGGCTTCCGTTCAGGTTGTGGCAGATATCAGCAACCGTCTAAACGACCTCTCGGAAAGCCTCCGCACGACCGTACTGAAGTTCAATATATAGAAGCCTTTAGTAAAGGTAGAAAGGGCTGTTGTTAAAACATTCAACCAGTATGAGGGAAGGATAATAGTCATCCCATACCTGATAAGCTCGTAAACTCGCTATCAGGTTCGCGTGCGCGTTCGCATTGCTCACATTTGCTTTCGCGTAAATGCATGTTTGCCGAACAGATTGCTGATTTTGTGCACCAAGAGCAAACTAACATGTTTGATCATGGTGTACAAAACAGTAAAATGTCCGGCAACCTGTGTGTGAGGGATGACTGTTGTCTTTACCTGAGCTATTGGTGACTGTTTTTGAAACAGCCCTCTAATACTTTAAGGGAGGCGCTATATATTATATATAGCGTTCGATTTGTTCTTTGCTTAATTCTTCAAAGGGGAGAGGCTTTGTATATTTCCTGATCTGCTTGCAGAAGATATCCACCACATTGTCCTTGTTGAAAATGATGCTGTTCGCAACACCGACATAGGGCTCCGAATCCTTCTTATACATCGCTTTGATTGCGGTTTCCTTGCATTTGATACAAAGACGAACCGTGGTATCATCAATCTTATTAATCGTAAAGGCCGGAGTGGCATTCCGAATCCAATAGCGGTCGAAATACTGAGGGTCCAACTGCTTTTCGTCAAAATAGGCACGATCCAACCGCTTCATCAGCTGATCAGCATTTTCCACCTGAATATAGAGCATATATTCCAAATAAGAGATCCGTTTGTCCAGAAGGCCATCCCCCAGGATATCAGGGAGATAGTCCTTGAAATCTAATTTTAGGACGGTTGTTAAAAGCTGTTCGACCTTCTCCTCCAGTTCTCCCATTCTACTGGCAGGTACGGGTGTATATCCTTCCATCTGAAATAACTGACGGAGATCCACTGTGATTACTACCCACCAGATTCTGCCCCAGTTTCCAATATTATAGAATACACTGTAGCAATGGATTTTCTTGATGGGGCACTCAGAATCCGGGTTGATCCATGTGGTTTTTGCTGAATCCTCAAAGGCCTCCTCTTTATTGATACCCAGGCGGTCACAGACCACATTGAATAAATTATCGTTAAAGTTCTTGTACAAAATTTCTACTGTACCAAGCATGTTAGGCTTAACTCCTTCATTAATATGTATTTTTAGTTTCTTTCGACTCCGATAGGGAAAAGATAATACATTAAGTATATCATACCTATTCTTATAGTAAACTCATCTTTTTGTACTATTTTTAATTAATATGTTAAAAAAAGGTTTTTTTGAGGTGCTGTTATAGCAGTTAATCAGATTTTACGAACCTTTATGTGCTTGGTCATAAGAAAGGTTAACTTGGGGTTAATAAAATTAACAGAAGTTAACTTAGGCTCTATTGTAAATCGGTGAGATACGGCTTACAATAGCCTCAAGATAGGAACTCAGACGGTTATTCGATGTTACAAGGAGGGTTTATGGGAGAGATTAAAATTGGATCCATCATAGCTGAGAGAAGAAGAGGTAAAGGGATTACGCAGGAGGAACTGGCCAATCATATCGGTGTGTCAAAACCGGCAGTCTCCAAATGGGAATCCGGGCAGAGCTACCCGGATATCCTGCTCCTGCCGATTCTTGCAGCCTACTTTGACATCTCAATTGACGAGTTAGTTGGTTATGAACCACAGATGCCAAAGCAGGAGGTTCGGAAGCTGTTTCACAGATTGAAGGAAGAGTTTATGAAAGAAACTTTTGATAAGGTTTATGCAGAATGCGAGGAATATTTGAAAAAATATTATTCCTGTTGGGAGCTTCAGTTCCAGATTGCATTACTGCTTGTAAATCACTGTAATTTAGCCGGTACACCGGAAGGCATCACTAAAATTCTTGAAAGGGCACTGGAGATTTTTAAACGGGTTGAAAAAGAGACAGCAGACGTGTCAACGGCAAAGCTTGCCGTTCATATGCAGGCTGTTTGCTATCTCAGCCTGCAGAAGCCGGAGGATGCGATAGAAGTTCTGGAGAAGCTTTCCGAGCCCTTAGTGAATACAGAATCCTTGATTGTAAAGGCGTATCAGATGAAGGGTGATAAGGAGAAAGCCATGGAATACCTACAAGGGTATGCCTATATCAATCTGTTGAACCTGATCAGCTCCAGTACGGATTTTTTTACGCTTTATGCTGACAATCCGGAGAAAACCGATTTGTTCTATGAGATTTTCAGCGGAATATGCAGACTATTCGAGGTGGATGAATTACATCCCGCAGTACTCATCAATTTTTACCTGCTGGCTGCAAGAAGCTACACTCTGCAGGGAAACAAAGAGAAAGCACTTGATATCCTGGAGTTATATACGCAATATGTACTTAAATTAGAGAAAACAAAGTTTACGCTGCATGGAAACCGCATTTTTGATGTAGTAGATTCTTATTTAAAAACAGTAGATTTGGACACTGCAGCTCCCAGAGGGTTAGAAGCCATCTGGACAGACTTAAAGAACCGGGTTCTGAATGATCCGGCATATCATGAGCTGGAAGCAGAGGAGCGCTTTCGGAAAATGAAACAAAGATTAGGGAGGTAATTATGAATTCTATTCATTCAATTGAGACACTGGTGGAATATCTGCCATTCTTAATTCCGATCATTTTAATTGAACTTGTATTGATGCTTACAGCATTGGTTCATGTACTGAGGCATCAGAAATACCGTTTCGGCAATCGTATTCTGTGGGTCATCCTTGTGGTTGTCCTTCAGATTGTAGGGCCGATCCTATACTTTACGATTGGCAGGGGAGAGGACTAATGGCAGTATTGGAGCTGGAGCATGTAACAAAAAGCTTCGGAAGTACTCAAGTAATACAGGACTTAAGCTTCCGGGTAGAGGAACATTCCGTATTTGGTTTCCTTGGCAGAAATGGTGCCGGAAAGACAACAACTATGAAAATGGTGTTGGGTTTTCTGCAGCCGGATTCGGGAGAAATCAGGGTAAACAATCGTAAAGTGAGATACGGGAATACAAAAACCAACCAGGTGATCGGATACCTGCCGGATGTACCTGAATTCTACGGATACATGAGGCCGATGGAATACTTACGGCTTTGCGGGGAGATTACGGGTTTATCAAAGAAAATCATCCGTCAGAGATCTGAGGAGATGCTTTCTTTGGTTGGGCTGGAAGGAGTGAATAAAAGGATAGGGGGCTTCTCCAGAGGGATGAAGCAAAGGCTTGGAATAGCACAGGCACTTTTGAATGAGCCGAAGCTTCTGATCTGTGATGAACCAACCTCGGCGCTTGATCCGGTTGGAAGAAAGGAGATTCTGGATATCCTGTCTGTCGCCAGAGAGAAGACAACGATCGTGTTCTCAACCCATATCTTATCCGATGTAGAGAGAATCTGCGACAGCATCGGAATCCTGGAGGGCGGGAAATTAGCTCTGAGCGGTACGGTTGCTGAAGTTAAGAACAGGAAAAGGAAGGATGTTGTGCAGATTGAGACTGCCGGTGGTTTGGCAAATGATCTGCTGATTGAGAAGCTTCGCAGTCTTTCCTTTGTCAATGAAGTGACACGGAAGGAACATGGACTCGATATCCAGTTAACACATCTGGAAGAGAATAATCAGCGGCTACTTGCCTTTCTTGTAGCAGAGAAGATATCCCTGCTGCACTATGAGGTTATGGAGCCTACGCTGGAGAATTTGTTTATGGAGGTGATCGGATGAAACATTTGGCATTTTTGCGAAAAGAATTCCTGGAACAGATCAGAACGGGCAAAGGCCTTATCCTGCTATCCGTATTCTTCCTTTTTGGGATGACGAGCCCCTTGCTGGCGAAGCTGTTGCCTGAAATTCTTGGCAGCATGGATTTACAGGGAGTTAAACTTGTTCTGCCTGAGCCAACTGCAATTGACGCATATGCGCAGTTCTTTAAGAATTTTACGCAGATGGGAATTCTGATATTACTTCTGATCTTTGGACAGACCCTGTCAAGTGAATTAACGAAAGGTACCTTGATCAACATCCTTGCCAAAGGATTGCCACGGTCTTCCGTCCTTCTATCGAAATATATAGCTGCAGTAACATTATGGACAATCGGCTACGCTATGGCAGCAGGTGTAACGGTCGGTTATACGGTATATCTGTTTCAGGCAGCGGGGATTCAGCATCTGTTCCTGGCCTTCGCATGTCTGTGGCTGTTCGGCTGTCTGGTACTGGCGTTCGTTCTGCTGTCCGCAGCGATCATCCCCGGAAGCTTTGGAGGATTAGTCCTGACGGCAGTCCTGATCCTATTGATGCTTATGCTTGGAATACTTCCGGCAGCGGCACAATTTAATCCTGTTACGCTGGCTTCCGAGAATATGGGGCTAATCACCGGCATGACAAAACCCGATTCTCTTATCACACCGATGATCATCACAATAGTGCTGACCCTGGGAAGCCTGGCTTCGGCCATTGTAATCTTTAATAAAAAGAGGCTGTAAGAGAAGCAGTATTTGGAAGGCAGGAAAGATTGGGGAAGGCGTTGTTATACTTATGAAAACGTTATAGATGATTCAGAAATAAAACATACAATTCAGTGATGTGCACTGTAGTTGAAAAACAGTTCACGAAGCTCGGGATATTTCCGTCTGGATACTTCGACAATATCTCCGCTTTTTAGGATGATATTGTCGGATATTTCCTCAATCTGACTGATGTTTACCAAGTATTTCTTGTGACATCGGAAGAACAGTTTAGGATCCAGCAGCTCCTCCCACAGAGCCAGGCTGTTCTCACTCCGGAAAGTGTCCTTAGCAGTCCATATCTCAGTGTAGCCCTGTTGTGCCGAGATATAGAGGATTCTTTTCAGATTAATATTGATATTCACCCCGTTTTTTCGCAAGGTAATCACTTTATGACCCAGGATTTCTGCAACTGCATCGCTGATGTACTCGAAAAATTCCTCTTTGTCGATCGGCTTGGTCATAAAGCGGAAAGCATTTACCTTAAAACCGTCCTTAAAACGCCGGACATGACTTGTCAGCAGTATGACAAGGGTGTCCGGTGTTTTTTGATGCAGCAGGCTCGTGGCACTGATGCCGTCGATGCCGCCCATCTCTATATCCATAAGGACAATTTGAAATTCTTTAGGAAATTTCAACAGCTCTTCCCCGGATTCGAAGGGAATGATATCAAAATCAACTGACATCTGGCTGCTGTAATCCTGTAGTAAATGAGTAGTAATGTTGCGTATCATTTTGTTATCATCACATATTGCCACACGCACAGCTACTTCCCCCTTAAGTATCTGGTTTGTT
>JAEZLY010000061.1 GCA_023414985.1 Bacillota bacterium
GTTCCGAAGATATGCTTTCCTTTCGGTGCGATCAGCACTCCTCCGAGCTCATCCTTATGATTAACCAGAGAATCAATTGTCGTTCCAAATAAGTCCGCCAATGCTGAACATTTATTGATATCCGGGGTACTCTCTCCGTTTTCCCATTTTGCAACTGCCTGACGTGACACCCCGATCTTTTCTGCGACTTCCTCCTGCGTCAGATCATGAAGCATACGTAGATTATGTAAGTTTACGTGAAGCATGGTTACCTCCTATCCTGTGCATGTCTTCCAACACATAATGTAATTTGCGCCGATACTTATAGAGAAAAGCCTTTGCTCTTTTCATATCTTTCATATTATTGTAACAGATGGTTGCGAAGAAATCTATCAACCGATCCTTACATAATAGGATGAATTATGTTATTCTTCGTTGCATTTTGATTTAAGGACCGGCTGCTTCGTAATTCTGACTTAACAGACAAAAAACTGCATGTTATAATTTAAGGTAATTAATATTGCAATTTATAAATCGAGCGTACCGTAAATAATTTATCGGGAGGGAAACCAGATCATGAAAATCAGAGAGGACTATACCTGTCCATTGGAAATTGTACATGATATCATACGGGGGAAATGGAAAACCATCATTATCTTTCAGCTTCAATACGGTCCGACTTCCCTATCGAAATTAGAACATGATATCGAGGGCATCAATCAGAAGATGCTGCTGCAGCAATTGAAGGAGCTGCAGGACTTCGGTATCGTTGCAAAGCACACTTATGAGGGATATCCATTGAAGGTGGAGTATTATCTTACCGAAGAACGAGGTATGAAAATGCTGAGCGCCATACTGATCATGCAGCGAATCGGTGTAGACTATCTGGTGGAGCATGGCAAGACAGATGTGCTGGATAAGAAAGGCATACCATATAGACAGGAATAGAAAAAATCCGGGAACCATTCCGCTTGGAGCTATCCTATACGGAAGGTTCCCTTCTTTTATACCCACAAAAAAGTGGGTAATTTACCTTCCGTATCATAAGCGGTATAATCTGCTTCAGAATAAAGTCAAAGATCCTAATATTTATAATAACGGAGGAATTAGTATGAAAAGTGCTCTTATTCTTATTGATATTCAAAATGAATATTTTCCCGGCGGAGCCAGTGAGCTTTACCGACCGGAACTTGCTGCAGCTAACACAAGAAAGCTCCTGGATTATTATAGGGAGCAGAGACTTCCGGTATATCACGTGCAGCATATCAGCGACTATCCGGGGGCAACAGCTTATTTACCGGGCAGCAAAGGTGCGGAGCTCTATCCGCTCGTAGCACCCCTCGCACCGGAAAAAGTCTTTGTCAAGCACGCCCCGAATTCATTCTACAAAACCGGCCTGGCTGAAGAGCTGCTGAAGCAGCAGATTAACCACCTAGTTATTTGCGGTATGATGAGCCATATGTGTGTCGATACAACGGTACGGGCTGCAAAGGACTATGAATTTTCTGTAACACTCATTGACGATGCCTGTACCACCAAGGACCTATCCTGGAAGGAAAATATAATCCCTGCTGCAACCGTACATGATACCATGATGGCCTCCATAAATGGAGTATTTGCAACTGTAGTAACAGCTGACAATTATTTAAATAGTTGTAAGGAACAGTAACACGAACTCATTAATTGCTGGAAGAACAAAGAATGTGTCTAGGCACATTCTCGCGCCGCCGCGTAGCCGCTTGCGGCTATCTTCCGATTAAGCGGCGTGCGCATCCTGCCCGGAGGGCTTTTTATTCTATAGGTAAGTTCGAAGAACTTTCCTATAGAATAAATAAGATGCCGTGCAGCCACCCCCTCTCACCATGAAGAATGAACAAAAGAGGGGGTGCCGCACGGCATTCTGTCCCTTACTGACACATACATCATATAAGCCTTGCTCTTTCTTTTTGTATTAGCTACGACAAATGAAGAACCGCATCTCTTACCGGTAAAACCATACCCGGTGACACAGATAATTCATCGATTCCCATCTCAACAAACCTTCCTGTCAAGGAGATATCAGCTCCAAGTTCACCGCAGATACCTACCCAGATCCCTTCATGATGCGCATTTTTAATAACTGTTTCTATCAATCTGAGGATTGCTTCATGATGCGGATCATAGATATTCTCTAATTCAGGATTCTGACGGTCTATGGCCAGGGTGTACTGTGTCAAATCATTGGTTCCGATACTGAAGAAATCTACTTCCTTTGCCAGCAGATCGCTGATGATTGCCGCTGCCGGGGTCTCTATCATAATACCCTGCTCTGTATTCTTATCATACAGAAGGGATTCATTATCAAGCTCTTCTTTTACTTCACAGATTATTTTCTTAATCTCATGTACTTCGGAAAGGGATATAATCATCGGATACATGATACTCAATTTCCCGTAAATACCGGCACGCAGTAATGCCCTTAGCTGTGTTTTAAAAATGTCCTTCCGATCCAGACAGATCCTGATCGCACGATAGCCCAAAGCCGGATTATCTTCATTCTTCAAATTAAAGTAACCTACCTGTTTATCTGCACCGATGTCCATTGTCCGAATGATAACTCTTTTCCCGGCCATCCTGGTTAAAACTTCCTTGTAAGCTTCAAACTGCTCTTCTTCCGTAGGATAATGATCCTTCTCCATATAGAGAAATTCACTGCGGAAGAGCCCGATTCCTTCCGCATCATTCTTAACTGCTTCCTGAATATCGGTGATATTTCCGATATTGGCATAAAGATGGAGCTTTCTACCATCCGGTGTAATCGTCTCTTTCCCGACCAATTGCCGGTAATTTGCCTTTTTATCCTGGTATAATCTTTGTTTTTCAGATAATTCTCTTATAACTGCACCATCCGGCTCCAGATAAAATCTTCCTTCAACACCATCCACTGCTGCCGGTCTGTTCTCTAATCCCTCCAATGACAGCTCCACTCCGAAGATTGCCGGTATATTCAGCGTCCTTGCCAGAATTGCCGCATGCGAATTGGAAGAGCCATGGACTGTGACAAAGGCAAGTATTTTACTCTTATCCATCTGAATGGTATCACTGGGAGTCAAATCCTCCGCTACTATAATTACAGGCTGATCACTCGTGAAAATCTCTTCCTTGCGACCGGTCAGCACATTGATGATCCGCTCCGATACATCCTTAATATCCGCTGCCCGTTCTCTCAAATATTCATCCTGCATATTGTCAAATACCGATACAAAATACTCTCCTGCCTGTGATACGGCATACTCCGCAGTTACATTCTCCTGCCTGATCATATCCGTAATTTTCGTGATATAATCTTCGTCCTCCATCAGAAGAATATGCATGTCGAAAATGGCGGCCTCCTCCTTTCCCACTTCACCGACAGCCTTATGAAAAAGATCCCTGACCTGCAGCTTCGCCTCCTCAATTGCATTTTCAAAACGCATGAGTTCCGCTTCACAATCCCGGGAACTGATTATATTCAATATCCCTTGGTTTTTTTGTATCACTCTGATCTTTCCTATTGCAATCCCTTGACAAACTGTCTTCCCTGGATAAACAGGCATGCTAAATCCTCCTTTTACTCGATCGGCACAGCTTCCTCTCTTATAAACTATCCTGCATCAGTTTCTGCATTGCAATGATTGCAATCTCTTCATCTTCACCCTCGGCCTTTACCGTAACCTTATGACCATGTTTTACCTCCAGCCCCATAAGTGCCATCAAGCGTACTGCTTCTGCACTCCTGCCATTATACTCCAGCGTAATCTTTGATAAGTACTTTTTTGCCTCCTTCACAATAAATCCCGCTGGTCTTGCATGAATTCCCATTTCATCAGTCACAATATGTTCAAATGTTTTCATGATAATCGCCTCCATCTATTCCTTTTGCTATTTTTTCATTTCAGTTCTTTTATGACTATAAAATCTTTAAAAATCCGTCTTTCGCTCAAAGCTACCTTTGATTCCAAGTTCTTCCCGATATTTTGCAATGACTCTTCTGGATATAAAAACATTCTGTTTTTCCAGAAGCGATTTGATTTTCTGATCACTGTACGGTCTGCTTCTATCCTCTCCCGCAATGATTTCCTTTACCAGCTTCTTAATTGGATCGACCATTCCGGCAGTGAAGAGGCTTTTCATCAATACGGTTCTCTTGGGATACTGAACATATTTCCCCTTGACGCATCTGCTGATCGTGGAAATGCTGACCCCAACCTCCTCGGCAAGATCTGCCATCGTCATCGCATTCAATTCACCCTCGTCATTAAAATAGCTCTGCTGCCATTTAAGCAGCGCATAGCCCACCTTAAGCATCGTTGTCCGTCTCTGCTCGATGCTGTTAATCAGGAATCTGGCTCTATCCATTTTCCCCTTAAAATAGGCAATCAGTTCCTCATCCTTTTCTTTTTCAAGGAGTTTCAGATAATACTCATTCAGCTGATATTCACCCATCCATTGATCATTTAGGGTTACTTCCCACTCCCCGTTGTTACGGGAAAAGATAAGATCCGGAACAATATACAAGATATGATCCTTTCCAAAGCCGGAAAGTGGTTTTGGTTTCAGACCTTCTACCAGATTAATATATCTTTTTGTCTCAAATGCCGATATTCCAAGGTTCCTGGATAATAAACCAATCTTACCTTCTGCTATCTCCTGGAGATGATTCTGGATGATATCCTCCAGACATTTATCTCTGACCCCTAAAACTTCGACCTGCCGAAGAAGACATTGTGCCAAATCCTGTGCGAACACACCGTAAGGCTCCAGCATCTGAAGTTCCTGCAGGCATTGTCCTACCAGAGACTCCCCGACACCATTCACTCTTGCCACTTCAGCTACCGGTACCGTAAAGAAACCGTTGTCATCCAGACAGTCAATCATATAATTGATTACCTTGATTGCTCTCTTGGAATATTTGGACAGATCAAGCTGTTCAATCAAATGATTATGAATTTCTGACGTATCCGGCGCAACAGCTTCCGGTTCCTTATCCTCATCTTCATAGGATCTATACTCTCCGCTTGTTTTCATCTGTTCCATCATAGGATTCTCCATGTATTCCTTCTGTAGGAAAGCATGAAGCTCCACATTATCCATAGCCAGAACCTCCAGCTCCTGGATTTGGGCATTTGTAATGATCTGTTTCTGTTTTGGAATAATTCCTGAATAAAGCCTCACAGATATGCACCTCACTCTTGTGATT
>JAEZLY010000228.1 GCA_023414985.1 Bacillota bacterium
ATACCGGAGTGGAACCGGGTTCGTGGAGAATACGAGGGTTTATCAAGAACTACGATAAAAAAGGAAGTTGAGAACAGCTTAAGAAGGTTAAAAACAGATTACATCGATCTGTATTATGCCCATGTACATGATCCGAACACTCCTCCTGAAGAGACGCTGGAAGCAATGCAGGAACTCATAAGAGAAGGAAAGGTCCGCTATATCGGAGCCAGCAATCTGACCACAGAACAGCTTGCAAAAGCAAATGGAATCAGCCTAAGCAGCGGACTAACTCCTTACACCGTTCTGCAGCAGGAATATTCTTATCTTCATCCGAAGAAGGATGCGGATATGGGAATTACGAGTCATGGTGATGAAGAGATGTTTGAATACGTTAAGAACCATCAGATGGCATTTGTTGCCTATTCACCGCTACTGAAGGGTATCTATACCAATCGGGAGAAGAGGAATCAATACTATAATTGGAACCAGTATAATTCCGGTGAGAATATTAGAAAACTGGCTTTGATTGAAGAACTGGCCCGCAGGCTTTCCATCACCGGTAACCAGCTCGTTCTGGCCTGGATGTTACAATGCCGGCCGCAAATCATACCAATCCTCGGTTTCAGCCGAATCGAACAGTATCTTGAAGATATCAAGGCATATACGCTTGAGATTCCCGAGGAAATCATTCAAATGTTAAATAGTGCTGACAAAGCCTGCCTGGTACCTGCAGGCTGAATAAAGAAGAAAGCCCGAATCCCAACTGCTCTTTATAGCAGTTTCTCCTCGGATGCGGGCTTTCTTTTATAGTTGATAAAAATAAACCATGATCGGCATCGTGATAATACAGATCAATGTGGTTACCACATTGATCACACTGGCATATTCCGCATCCCTGCCAAAGATCTGTGCCATCTGGGTCACTGAAGCAGCCGCCGGAGAGGTGGTTGCCAGGAATGTAATCAAAAGGATGATTGTCCCGTTATCTGCCATATTCTTAAGGCCGCTGTATTTTAGGATAAGAAGAGCAAGGATTGGGAAAAACAGCATCCGCAGGAATACCGGAAGCCAGAGTCTGCGAAAGGCAAGTATTTGCTTTTTCTTTAATCCTCCGATCAGCATACCGGATACAATCATACTGACAGGTCCCACGGTTCCACCGACAGAACTAAAAGCTTCGTTGACCAGTGCGGGGAGCCGCAGCCCGGTAAGAAATAGAATAATGCCAATTCCTATGGCAATCATATTGATATTGGTGATAATTTTACGTACGTCAATCTTCTTTTCAGAGGAAAGCAGCATGCGCCCATGGGTCCAGAGTAAAATAAGCTGCACGGATATAAAGGCACAGCAATATAAAACCCACTCTTTCCCCAGTACCCCAGTTACAATAGGAATAATCAGATTACCGGCATTGGAATAAATTGCGGATGCCTTCTCCACCGGATCCAGTTTGAACAGCTTTTCCAGAACATATCCTACCGTCAGTAACATGATATGTAGCAGAACGGCGGCTGTAAAAGCTAGTATCAAGCCCCGTCCGGTCTCGCTTGTGTAATCCACCTGGAAGGCTTCAAGAATAACACAGGGTGTAATAATATAAAGAGTAACCAAAGAAAGGCTCTTGCTGTCCTCTGCCTTGATCAGGCGTGCCTTCACCAGTGTAAACCCCATTAGCATCATCAGAAATAATTTAATAATCTGCCTGATCAACAATAAAGCTATCATGCTCCTGCCTTCTCTCCCGACTGCCAAATCCAACAGATTGTGCAGTATTTTATTTTCTGTCAACAAAAAAGTAGGAATGCTATTTCTGCATTCCTACTCAGTATATCATATTATTTTTTCTTGTAAAACCCTAAAGGTACGGAATTACATCATACCCATTCCGCCTGCACCTGCGGGCATAGCGGGCTCATTGGATTTTATGCTGGCAACTACGGACTCGGTTGTCAATAAGGTGGATGCTACGCTGGTAGCGTTCTGGAGTGCACTTCTTGTAACCTTGGTAGGATCAAGGATGCCTGCCTGAACCATATCCACATAGTCCTCAGCTAATACGTCAAAGCCTACACCGGCTTTGCTTTCCTTAACCTTGCTGATTACTACAGCGCCTTCCATACCTGCATTATATACGATGCAGCTTAAGGGAGCTTCGAGTGCTTTTAAGATAATGTTAGCACCGGTCTTCTCGTCGCCATGTAAGGATTCAGCAAATTTTGCAACTTCCTTGGAAGCATGAATATATGCAGAACCGCCGCCTGCTACGATACCTTCCTCTACAGCTGCTCTGGTTGCTGCAAGAGCATCTTCCATACGAAGCTTATTCTCTTTCATCTCTGTCTCGGTTGCAGCACCTACTCTGATTACCGCAACACCACCGGCAAGCTTCGCAAGTCTTTCCTGTAACTTCTCTTTATCAAATTCGGAAGTTGTCTCCTCGATCTGCGCCTTAATCTGGCTGATTCTCTGGGCGATCTCATTCTTGTTGCCTTCGCCGTCAACTACAATGGTATTTTCCTTCTGAACCTTAACGGATTTCGCACGGCCTAACTGCTCTAAGGTGGTTTCCTTCAGATCAAGACCTAATTCATCAGAAATTACTGTACCGCCGGTTAAGATAGCAATATCCTGAAGCATTGCCTTTCTTCTGTCACCATAGCCGGGAGCCTTAACAGCCACTGCGATAAAGGTTCCCCTTAATTTATTGAGCACTAAGGTTGTAAGAGCTTCTCCCTCTACATCCTCAGCAATAATCAGTAATCTTGCACCGGTCTGAACAATCTGCTCAAGTACAGGTAAGATTTCCTGAATGTTGGAGATCTTCTTATCGGTAATCAGGATATATGGATTCTCAAGGTTTGCTTCCATCTTATCCATATCTGTGCACATATATGCGGATACATAACCACGGTCGAACTGCATACCTTCTACTAAGTCAAGCTCAGTCTTCATCGTCTTGGACTCTTCAATCGTAATAACACCGTCGTTGGATACCTTCTCCATCGCATCAGCAACCAGCTGACCCACTTCATCATCACCGGCAGAGATTG
>JAEZLY010000276.1 GCA_023414985.1 Bacillota bacterium
ATCCAGCTCCCGATCCTTTAATTCCTCAGAAATATACTTGTACATCTTATATTCCAAGAGGCGATCAACCAATTCCTGTCTCGGATCAACAGCCTCTTCGTCCTCTGTCTCCTCTACCGGCAGCAGCATCTTCGATTTGATATTGACCAAAGTCGCTGCCATGACAAGAAATTCACTCATAACCTCAAGATTCTTAGAGTCCATCTGCTTAATATATTCCAGATACTGCTCCGTAATCACGACGATCGGGATATCGTAGATACTTACTTTATTTTTATCTATCAAATGAAGAAGAAGATCCAACGGTCCTTCAAATGCTTCCAATTTTACAGGAATACTCATTTCTGCTCCTTCCCCTTTCGCTTTTCTTAAGCCGATCGGGTCTTGTTTCAATTATTTTGAATTATTATCCCGTGAAAGCTCCACACAAACAAGCTCTGGGATATTAAAAATACGTGGCATTATAGAATGGGAACCAAGTCCTCTGGAGACGATCAACTGACTCTTCTGATATTCATGTCTTCCGGAATCGTATTTTGGAAAGAACTTAGCCTGCGGGGATAATACTCCGCCGACACCCGGCAGCCTCATCATTCCTCCATGTAAATGTCCCGACAGAATCAGGTCAGCTCCCCATGCAGCATAGTCTTTAAAATATACCGGATTATGGGCAATCAGCAGCTGATATGCTTCCTTTGGACTGCTTCCAATCAGAGTGGTAAGATATTCGGGATCCATCTCTTTTTGTGTCTGGAAACCGAAATACTCCGGACCGATTGAAACACCGGTGATACGGAGCTTATCTCCCTTCCAATCCAATACAGTACTATCATTGTCCAGAAACACAATCCCTTTTCCTTGCAGTCGGTTCTTAAATTCCACCCAGGAATGATACCGGACTTCTTCTTCCTGAGTCCGTTCGGCTTCAGAAGCTTTTCCGATCAGCTCCATCCGCTGTTCATGGTTCCCGTAAGCATAAAAGATCTTATATTTTTCTGAGAGTTGATCCAGCAATGTATAAGCATTTCCCGGATAACTAACCGCCTTTTTATTGATGATGTCTCCTGCGGCAAGAATAAAATCAGGCTTAAGGGCATCAATCCTTTTGATCAGACGATGATTATCCATTCCGAAGGTTCGGTTATGCAGATCTGCGAGCAGTATCATTCTGATCGGCTTCTTTGCAGAAATAAGTTTATCAGAAATCACCCAGTACTTCGTTGTCATCAGCAGTCGCTGCTCTATATAGATCCATAGAATAAGCAATACAAGTATCCCATAGATTATAATCTCCCTCTGCATAAACTGCTCCTTTAAAAGTTTTTAACGCTTTATCATCATACCCTAGTTTGATGCCAGGTGTCAATAACGTTCGGACGAAAACAGGGATTCCGACCATTGGTGGGAATCCCTAAAAACCTATCTTTTTAAGAGGTACAATTCTTATGTTACTAATTACCCATGAAAAATCTCTTCAGCGTCTTGATAAAGAAGTCTTTTAACCCTGCTTTTGCTATCTCTTCGGTTGCAAGGATATCAACGCTTCCTATCTTATCATTCCCATAAAAATAGGTGATTTCACCGATTTTAGCCCCCTTGGCTACCGGAGCTTCAATCGTCTCGTACAGGGTAATTTCCTTTCGGATGTCCTGTGCACTCTTTCCCTTGGTACACAGATAAGAGAATTTGTTCTCCACCTGCCCCTGTACGCTATCATTAACACCCTTGCTGACTTTTACCGGATTCAATACTGCGTCCTTATTCTCATCCACATAGACACTATAATTGGCAAAGCCGTAATTTAGCAGCTTGGAGGCTTCCAAAAACCTGGTTTTCGTATCCGGCGCAGCCAGAACTACGGCAATCAGATCCATGTTATTCTTTTTTGCAGTGGCGGAAAGACAATACTTAGCAAGACTTGTAGAGCCGGTCTTTAAACCGGTAATGCCCTGATAGAAACGTACCAGTTTATTGGTATTAGAGAGACCGAATTCGCTTTCTCCCCTTTTGGTCTTGTGTGTAATGGTATCCATCCAAACCGTCGAATATTTGCTGATATCCGGATGCTTCGTAATCAACTCTCTGGACATCAGAGCGACGTCATAGGCTGAGGAATAATGATTATCCGTATCCAACCCGCAGCAATTGACGAAATTCGTATTGTTCATGCCGAGCTCTTTCGCTCTCTTGTTCATCCTTGCCACAAACTCTTCTTCCGAGCCGGCAATGTACTCTGCCATAGCCACAGATGCATCATTGGCACTGGCAATGCTGATACATTTCAGCATCGTATCAACATTCTGGGTCTCATTCGGTTCCAAATATACCTGAGAACCGCCCATGGAAGCTGCGTATTCAGAAACAGACACTTCATCTGTCAAAGAAATCTGTCCTGAGTCCAAAGCCTCGAAAATCAGCAGCAAGGTCATGATTTTCGTGATACTTGCCGGTTTTCTGCGCTCATCCTTATCTTTTTCATAAATGATCTTACCGGTGGAGCCTTCAATTAATACTGCGGAAGGTGAATCTATATCCAGCTGTGCGTCAGCCTGCGCTGTAACCGTTACAGCCTCCCCGTCTTTTGTTTGAATCGGTTTTCTTATCCCGGCATCCGCTTGGTATGGGTAGATTAATAGAAGAAGCATGGAACATAGGAGGATAACTGCACTTACCTTTTTCATCATGACTCCATAAAAAAGTATTATTACTATTTTAATCCATGCCTACCATTTTTAGACCAATCCTTCGATAAATTGTCTCAATTTCTTCTCGTTATGCCCCTGCCTGAAGCTTATTGACCGCGGAAGATCGATAGAATATAGCTGTTGCCAGAATTCCTAACAAAAGTAAAGCAATACTGAGAACAAAAGGCAGAATTCTGGAGATATCACTGAGCAATCCGCCTATGTATCCGAAGGGTACGCTTACCAGCATTACCGTAGTCTGAAGCAATGCCATAATTCCTGATCGTTCTGCAGGGTCAACATGAATCGCAACCAGCGATTCTCTTAGCGTACTGAGTACAGCCACGCCCAAAGCTTCAAAGATTAAGGATGCTGAAAGAATGATGTATCCCCATACACCGGTATCTCTGATTGAGATCAGTAAGATACAGCTGATGATAGCGCTTAAGAAGCCTCCATACAAAGGCAATTTCAGCTTTGTCTGTTTAATATGTGCGATTACTGTGAAGAACAGGATGATGGACAGGATACTTTTTGCCATCGGAAAGATTGGCAGCATAGTATCCGGAATACCAATTCGTCTGGAGGCAATAATCTGCCAAAAAGTCATTCCAAGCATTGCTACAATCTCTACCAGAATACTGATGACGATTGCGAATATTGTTCCGCGGGAACGAATGATCTTATGTAAAGCACTCTTATACCCGATCAGCATCTCGCCCCAGGATAGATGCTTGGATTCCTCCCGTCGGATCTTACCCGTACCTGTTTCTTTGGAGAACTTATAGAGAATCAGCAGCTTGGCAGTCATAATGATGAATGCATTGATATAGAGTATTCGAATCGCCGGTACCAAAGTAAGCTTGGCAACCAGAATCGAGGATATCGGTGCAAAAAGTGCCGAGAGGTTACCGGAAATCATTACCCAGGAGTAGATATGAGTAATTTTATCCTTTGGTGCATCCTCTACCAGAAGACAATCCCAGGATACCGTGGTAATCTTCATGGTACCGTTCAGTAAAGCAGCGACAACGAAGAACCAGAAGCCCTGGCTTGAGGCCCAAATCAGACATGGAAGGCTCCAGGCGATAAAATCAAAGATTGCGGTACTCTTCCTACGGCCCATTTTATCAATGATCGCTCCGGATAAGAAAGCACAGATCATCTGGGAAAACATATATATTGATGTTACAATTCCTACCTGAACATCGTTCATACCAAAGGAAAGCATATAGACAGATGCGTAGGGCAGACACAAATTCATGGAAAGCCCCCACATAGGCTCTGTGTAAATACAGGCACGGGGATTTCCGCGCAGTTCAAATAAGGTACGAAGTAAAGGATGCTTTAAAAATTTGTTCTTCATCGGTATGTATAAGTCCTTTCAGCAAGTTAAGTTACAGAGACAGATACTCAGTTTTATCTCTGCATCTCGTATTGTATAATCTTAACATAGGACAGCTTGTTGTACAACAGCAAAAAGCCTTAGCTCCGACCCATTCCCTTTCACTTTACTCTTACGACACAGGATAGTGTCTTTCCTTTTACCTTGGCATAGATTACGGTCTTCCCTTTCTTATTTGCCTTGACTCTTCCAAACATACTGACACTGGCCACTCTCGGATTTGCACTCATCCAGCGGACAAAGGCATTGGATCCTTTGACATATAGATGCCTGGAACGACCCGGTCTTAAAGTGATACTGCGTTTGTTCAGATCAATCACATGAACTCTGCATTTTAGTACTTTATTACCAACCTTTGCAAGAATAAAAGTCTTACCCGTCTGATAAGCGAAGATTCTGCCATGAAGCCCTACCCCTGCCACACGAAAATTTGTAGAAGAAAAGGTAACTCTTTTATTCAAGGCAATTAGCTTCAGATGATACTCTTCTCCTCTGATCAGGTATAAGTCATAGCTGTTTAAGCGCATAAAATAATTCCTGGTTTTAAAAATACTGTGGGTACGAAAATAGATGGATGAATTATCGAGAATAAGATTAACTGTAATCAATACAGCAATTAAGATTATGATTCCTTTGATCAGTGTTTGTAGTCCTTTGCGTTCCTTCCGACAGCTTTTCATATTCCTCTTTTCAATCAGTCTAGCCGAAGCGTCTGATTGCAGCTTTCTTATTATCATCTTATGATGGACTTGTGCCCGATAACAACAAAAAAAGACCGCAGCAGGGATAATCTGAATATTCCTTGTAAATTATTATCCGGAATATCTTTATCCATGTTACAGTCTTTTGAATTAGAAATTAATCTGATCGATATTACATACTTTTTATGAAAGGTTGAACCTAAAACTCGATTACCTCATCCTTTGTTACGATAGCATATACATTCTTCGGTTTCCGGGGCTCGGTCTGGCTGAGCAGATAAGCTCCGCTCAATCTCTTCTTAGCTTCTGCCAGCTTTCTGCTGTCATTTGCATACAGAGTTGCCAAGGCTTCTCCCTTCGTTACGCTGTCACCCAATTTTTTATGAATTTTAATTCCTACGGTCAGGTCGATGATACTTTCCTTCGTCTCCCTGCCACCGCCAAGAATCAAGGAAGTCATACCAACCTCATCTGTATGGATGAAGCTTACATAGCCATCCTCCCAGGCGGGAACCTCTTCCACAAGACTAGCCTTCGGGAACAACTCTGTGTTAAATACAGCTCTATTATCACCGCCCTGTGCTTTGACAAATTCCGCAAGCTTATTCAAAGCACTTCCATCCTCAATGGTCTTTTCGAGCATCTGAACCGCTTCCTCCACAGTCTTTGCGATTCCGGCGCCGACAACCATATAGGATGCCAGGGTCAGGGCTTCTTCCAGCAGATCCTTGGGGCCTTCACCACGAAGGGTATCTATTGCTTCGATTACCTCAAGGGTATTACCTACTGCAGTACCCAACGGTTGGTTCATATCCGTAATGACACCATAGGTTTTCCTCCCAGCGATGGTACCGATCTGTACCATTTCCTTTGCCAGTGCAACAGAGGCTTCATAGGTTTTCATGAAGGCACCACTGCCGGTCTTGACATCGAGTACGATGACATCAGAACCGGAAGCTATTTTCTTGCTCATAATACTGCTTGCGATCAGAGAAATATTATCGATTGTTGCAGTTACATCACGCAAAGCATAAATTTTCTTATCCGCAGGGGCAAGATTTGCAGTCTGTCCGACAATTGCCATTTTGATCGTGTTCACATTCTCTATGAACTGTTCTGTGGATATGGAGGTCGAGAAGCCCGGGAAGCTTTCCAGCTTATCAATGGTTCCTCCGGTATGTCCAAGACCTCTGCCGGACATCTTCGCTACCGGTATGCCCAGTGCGGCTACCATGGGACTCAGTACCAGAGAGGTCTTGTCTCCGACTCCGCCGGTACTATGTTTATCTACCTTCACGCCTTCGATTCTAGATAAGTCAAGGATATCTCCGCTTTTCGCCATTGCAACCGTCAGTGCAGCAGTTTCCTCATGATTCATCCCATTTAAACATACTGCCATTAGGAAAGCAGACATTTGATAATCCGGTATTTCGCCTTTGGTATATCCGTCAATGATAAACTCAATTTCCTCTGTGTCCAGAACTTCCTTATTCTTCTTTTTATTAATCAGATCATACATCTTCATCCTGATCACCGTGCCTTTCACATTCTATACTACCAACCGTTATTCTCATTAATGTTATCTTCAGATTTCCTATGATTATTCCTTACTATTATATACCAAAATCAAATAAAAACCTATCCCATATGTCTATGATTATCGAAATAATTCGTAATATTACTGCTGTTAACGCTGCGGTTGAGAAACAAATCTTACTGATATTGAATATGGTTTATTAACAATGCTGCTTAAGACACTATAATTATATTAAATACCATCAGCTTAAGCAGAATGAATAAATATAATTATAAAAAGTCGATTCTATCAACCAGACAATGCAATACCAAAGCAATAAGGTTTTATCAGGATAACAATTATGCAGAAACCACTCCTTAAGGCAACTATCTGTATAAGCCTGAGTCAATTTGTTATAAAAAAATGCTTTAATGAAAATTTATGCAAGAAATTGAATATATGATTGACGAAGCAGAGAAAAAAGGATAAAATAAATCAACAAAAAAACAAGGGAGTCTGAGGCTATGAGTTTTAAATTCATGAAAGAAGTTATTTCACCGGAAGAACTGGTGAAAGCATATCCTATGCCTGCGAGAGATGTTCTCTGTAAAAAGGATAGAGACAAGCAGATCAAAGACGTGATTACCGGCGTATCCAATAAATTTTTGGTTATCATCGGGCCCTGCTCAGCGGATAACGAGGATGCCGTCTGTGATTATATCTCACGTTTATCAAAAGTTCAGGATAAGGTAAAGGATAAGGTAATCCTGATCCCCCGTATCTATACAAATAAACCACGAACCACAGGCGAGGGTTATAAGGGAATTGTTCATCAACCCGATCCCGAGAAAGAGCCCGATCTTCAGGAGGGCTTGATCGCGATGAGAAAGATGCATCTTCGTGCCATTGCCGAAAGTGGTCTTACCTCTGCTGACGAGATGCTCTATCCTGAGAACTGGCCCTATGTCGAAGATATTCTCTCCTATGTCGCCGTTGGTGCACGTTCCGTTGAGGATCAGCAGCATCGGCTTACCATCAGCGGTATGGATGTTCCGGCAGGAATGAAGAATCCGACCAGCGGTGATTTTTCCGTTATGCTGAACTCCGTGGTTGCAGCACAGGCAAGTCATACCTTCCTGTATCGTACCTGGGAAGTTCAGACCTCCGGTAATCCGTTGGCTCATACCATTCTTCGCGGTGCAGTCAATAAACATGGACAATCTTTGCCGAATTACCATTACGAGGATCTTAATCTGCTGGTATCCATGTACAACGAACGCGAACTTGTGAATCCTGCAATTATCGTAGACGCGAACCATGCGAACTCCAATAAGCAGTTTTTAGAGCAGATCAGAATTGTAAAGGAAGTGCTTCACAGCCGCAAATTATCTCAGGATATCGCAGGCATGGTAAAGGGTGTCATGATTGAGAGCTATATTGAAGGAGGAAGCCAGAAGGTACACGATCATATCTACGGAAAATCTATTACCGATCCCTGCCTTGGCTGGGAAGACTCCGAAAAATTAATCTATACCATAGCTGATAATATTTAACCATGAATACCTATTCCGGTATGATCGATTAAGGAAGAATCGGAACACAAATCATTTATCAGGCGCAAAGACTGCGTAGGAACGGAGGTATTTATGCCGACAGAATATGAATTTATATATCAGCTCTCCACTGATCATATAACAGGTTTATTGGAACTGTTCAAGGATGCTCCATGGGCTATGGACAGAAAAGAGGACGACATTCGGGTAATGCTGGAAAATAGCTGGACCTGTGCAATTGCTGATAAAAGAAGCGGTAAGCTGATTGCTTTTAACAGAGTTCTCTCAGATCATGTATACCGCGCATTTATTTATGATGTGATCGTCGCTTCAGAATACAGAGGCCAGGGGTTGGGCCGTTTAATCCTTGAAAATACCATAAACAGCAGTAACTTTAAGGATGTAGAACGCCTTGAGCTTTATTGCAGGGATCATAACGTAGAATTTTATGAGAAGCTTGGCTTTGAAAAGCTGAAGGATATCACGAATCTGATGAGATATAAAAAGACCAATCATTAAAACCTAGGACTACTCAAAAATAAATATGTTCAATCAGCAAGAGCTGAGTTAATAATTAAGGTAAGGATTATCAGGCTTCTCATAGAAGCACTGATATCCTTACCTTTTATTCATTATGATTTTACCATAGGTGCCTCGCAGATTAGAATTATGTTCCGGTTCCTGCTCAGGCTCTTGGATGAGAATTCATATAGACCTCTCTGCTGTTCTTAAAGGCATGGGTCAAATAAAGCTGCGTGGTGGTGATATCCGCATGCCCCAGGAATTCCTGTACGCTGCCTAAATCTGCACCGTTTTCCAGCAGATGCGCCGCAAAGGAATGTCGGATGGTATTGGGATTAATCTGTGTCATCCCGACAAGCTTAGCATAGGATTTCAAAATCTTCCAAAGTCCCTGCCTGGTCAGCTGATCTCCCGAGGAGTTTAAGAATAATATATCATTCTTCTTCTTATCGAAAGCCGTACTCCGAATATTCAGATAATCCTGCAATGCTGACTTTGCTGCTTTGCCGAAAGGAATGTTCCTCTCTCTCCGATCCCCACAGGTGATATATCTACCCGACAGATTAATATCGCTTACCTTCATGGTAATAAGCTCAGACACCTTGACACCGGTAGCATACAGGAGCTCAAGTATTGCTCTGTCTCTGATACCTTTTTTGGTGGTCAGGTCAGGCTGTACCAGCAGCTGATCCACCAAGCCTGCTTCCAGGATCTGCGGAGATTTCTTCTGTACCTTCGGCGGACGGATCCGTTCAGAGGGATCTCCCGTTATGATACCATGCTTGATCAAATACAATAGAAATGCTTTCATTGCAGCGATATTTCTTGATACGGATGCAGGAGACAATCCGTCCTTCTCCAAGGTCAATATATAAGAATTCAGATTGGTTTCACTGATTTTACTGACTGAACTGATATCCTGCTTGTTAAGAAAAAGCACCAGCTTCTTCAAATCATTCTGATATGCCTGCAGCGTATTTCTTGATGCATGCTTTACATCCTGTAAGTACGTAATGAAATCACTGATATACTGTTCCATCTCCTACCTCCTTCATTTCATCCTTATCTCGTTATTATACAAATAAGGACAATGCTTTTTTCAAGAAATAAGCACCCGGATATGCTTCCAAAAAGCTTGCGAATACCAGGGCTATCGCAAGGACCAGGATTGTGATCAGATTTGCTCTGATCGGCCTGAATAAGCTGCCAAGTGTTGTGTGCTCCGACTGATAAATCTCCCTGCACATAAAAAATCCTTTATACATGCTGATAATCGTAATCGGAAGATACAACAATCCGTGAGGGAAACAATATACCAATACCAGTAATAATCCCTTCACTCCGTACTGCATTGTCACCGCTGAGATAAAAAAACCTGCAAAGAAACCTATGGAAGCTATTTTCAGTGCGATATATGGAATTCCCAGAATAGTGACACATAACAGCCAGAACATGATAAAGTCATTTAAATTATTACCAAGAACATAGCGGAATAATCCCGGATAATTGATATCATTATCCGCAATTTCTGCAAATACGCTGTTTTCATATTGCATCAGGCGTTCAGAGAAATTGGCGCGAAATACATTTGCACATAAAATACCAAGAAAAAGTCCGAAAATCAGTAGAAACACTGCGATCTGAACCACATTCAGACGATTAAGTTGTAATCTTAACTGCTTCATCTTTCAGCCTGCCCATCTTTATCCTATAATCCATAGATATGACGTGGAATATAGAATAGAACAAGCTTTATATGAATTCCTGCTGATTTTGAAATTATTCCGTTTATAGTCCCATCTTTGCTTTATAAGCAAGGATTGCTGCTACCGTCTTCGCATCCGGTATTTCATTGTTTAATATCATTCCTGTAAGCTCCTCCAGAGAATGACGTTCGATCGTGACAAATTCATCCTCGTCAAGATTCTGCTTCGTCGGTGTTACTCCGGTGGTATAATAGATACAGATCTTCTCATTACTAAAGGCAACCGTAGTATAGACATCAATCAGATGATGTACTTCACCGGCCCGATAGCCCGTTTCCTCTTCACATTCCCGGATAGCACAGGTCAAGCTATCCTCCCCGGGATTCAGTCCTCCTGCAGGAATTTCCAGCGTATAGCTGTCTACTGCATTTCGATATTGGCGAACCATCAATATTTTTCCTTCCTGATCCACCGGAACCATAGCAGAAGCTCCTTTATGATTAATAAAATCAAAGGTAGTCTGCTTAGCTCCATTGATTTCTATCGTATCCTTATAAAAATCAATAATTCTTCCTTCGTGTACCAAATCTCTTTTCAATCGTTTGTATGGAATCATTCTTCTACCTCTTATCCCTGTCATTCTATTTTCTTTATTTCTTCAGACTTAAGGCTACTGCCTTCTCGTAGCAGGCATCGCTTGCCTTCATGATCGCATTACGCATTCCGTACTCTTCCAACGCTTTGACTGCTGCGATTGTCGTTCCTCCCGGAGAGCATACATTATCCTTTAATCGGCCGGGATGTTCTCCTGTCTCAAGTATCATAGCGGCTGCACCAAGTACCGTCTGGGCTGCAAGCGTATATGCCTTATCCCTCGGTATTCCATAGCTTACCACGCTGTCAGCCAGTGCTTCTATGAACATATATACATAGGCCGGAGAGCTGCCGTTTGCACAAACCACAGCATTCATCAGCTTTTCATCAAAAATCTCATATCTGCCGAAGGAAGAAAAGAAACGGTCAATCACCTGCTTCTCATCGTCGCTGAATTCCTCCTGGGAGAAAGAGATGCCCGTCATCCCCTTTTCCACCATTGCCGGAGTATTTGGCATAGCTCTGACAATCCTTGTCTGGGCCGTCAAACCTTCGCGGATCGTCTCGATGGTGATACCCGCAGCGATGGAAATGATAATCTGTTCCTTCGTAACTATTTCTTTGATCTCCTTCAGAACTGACGGAAAGAACTGCGGTTTCACAGCAAGGACCAGATATCTGCATTGACGTACTACCGACAGATTATCCTGAACAAATGCGGCGCCTGTCTCCTTATTTACATATTGACAACGTTCCACTGAGGCATCCGTATATACTACTTCCTCTGCGCCAAACGTCTTGATTGCAGCCTTAATGAGCGGAAAACCCATATTACCAGCTCCGATAAATCCAAAAAGTGCCATGGTATGTCCCTCTTTCATAAAAATTTACATAATGTTAGTTTTATCCATTCTATCATAATTATCATAAGATATCCAGAAAAGATTATGGTAAGCAACTCAAGTCAATAATCCTTTTCTAACGCTACTGGTTTTACTCCCTTTAGGATAAGGTCTTCTAAGCTAAAAAACTGCTACATCTCTTCTAATGCTCGGGAAGGCTTCTTCCGGGAAACATCAAAAGTGATATAGCAGTCCTTATGGTTAAACTAATTTATCTGTTAATGCTTCTATTCTGTCCAGACCTTTCTTGATCTGTTCCATTGATATCGCATAGGACAGTCTGATATGATCAGCGAAGCCGAAATCTCCGCATGGGATGACGGCAACATTGTAATCCTCGATCAAAATCTTTGCCAGTTTATCGACATCTCCTACCTTTTCACCGTTATAGGCCTTTTCAAGTATTTGGCTGACATCCACGAACATATAGAAAGCACCCTGCGGCTTTAACGCTGAGATTAACTTGATATCGCAAATTCTGTCGTACATGTAATCTCTTCTCTTCTTAAACTCCGCATGCATCTTATGAACAGAGTCCTGCGGTCCGATCAGTGCTTCATATGCGGCCTTTTGTGCAATGGAGTTCGGGTTAGAGGTCTGATGACTCTGTACACTTCCCATCAGCTTGGCAATCTCCTTAGAGGAACCGGTAAAACCGATTCGCCAGCCGGTCATGGAATAGCTTTTTGCTACACCGCTGCAGGTGATGGTACGCTTATAGATCTCTTCGTTGAAGGAAGCAATGCTGACTGCTTCACCCTCATAGATCAGATGTTCATACATCTCATCCGATACTACATAGAAATCTTTTCTGACAGCGATCTCGGCTATCGCCTCCAGCTCTTCTCTGGTATATATCATACCGGAGGGATTGCTCGGTGAATTTAAAATCAAGGCCTTGGTCTTATCGGTGCAGGCTGCTTCTATCTGAGCAGCAGTTACTTTATAGTTGTTGGATTTCTCTCCTCTGACAAATACCGGTACACCATCCGCAAGCTTCACAATCTCAGGATAGCTCAGCCAGTAAGGAGTAAGAATAATCACTTCGTCTCCCGGATTACAGATTGCTTCAAATATATTGGTTAAGGAGTGCTTTCCGCCATTGCTTACTACAATCTGGCTGGGTTCGTAATTAACGTGGTTAAAGCTTGCGAATTTATCGCATACTGTCTTACGAAGCTCCAGAGTTCCTTCTGCAGGAGTATATTTGGTAAAGCCGTCATGAATGGCTTTAATTGCAGCATCACAGATGTTATCCGGAGTATTGAAATCCGGTTCCCCTGCTCCAAAACCTACTACGTCAATCCCCTTACTCATCAATTCCTTGGCTTTCGCTGTGATTGCCAGGGTGGAGGAAGGTTTTACTGCCTGTGCTTTTTTAGATAATGATAATGACATATTCTGCACCGTCCTTTATTCATCGTTCTCATTGCTTCCATTTGAAATCTATCCCATTGTAATATATAAGTTTTCAGATTGCAACATAAATTTCACAAAAAATGAAAAAAGTATTCTCAGTGGCTTTCATATGTCCGTATAAGGGAGACTTTTAGTGCATTTTGTGCATTTTGAAATGCTCTTCTGCATATTTATGTATATTTTACCTATATTCTCCCTTTTTCACTCTTTTTTATGCTTTCTTTTGTAATGAATACCGCCACCTAAACTTTAATTAATTAATTTCATACCTATGAATTCTTAATTATATTATTGTATGTCAATTTTCTAATAGTGTTTCTTACTTCGACTGCTTGCTATGATCAGTAATATAGACTTGTCAGCATATATAGCTTTAATGTCCATCCTAAAAGATGCGCAAAGATACAGTTCCTGTAATTGATTCGTAATTCCTTTCTTACTATTACAGGGTTCTGCATGATTGCGCAGTTTATAGCATCTATTCTTTTATAAAACAGCAGAATATTTTGCTGCAATGAAGATTGCCTCAAGCATACTAACTTCACTTGCAATGCCTTTCCCGGCAATATCAAAAGCGGTTCCGTGATCAACCGAGGTGCGGAGGATCGGCATTCCGCCGGTGATTGCGATTGTCCTCTCGAAATCGAGCGTTTTCGTGGCAATGTGTCCCTGATCATGATAGAGGGACAGAACACTGTTGTATCTCCCCTGAAGCGCCAGATGAAAGACTGAATCAGCACCAATCGGTCCTACAACATCATAACCTTCTGCCTGCAGCTCTTCTACAGCCGGTGTGATATACTTTCCTTCTTCGTCACCAAACAACCCATGTTCTCCGCAATGCGGATTCAATCCGGCTATGGCCATGGTTCCTTCCGTCACACCGAGTTTTGCTAGTACCTCTGTACAGCGCTTTACATAGTCCTTTATTTTATCCTTGGTTACCAGTTCACAAGCTCTTCGAAGCGACACATGCCTGGTTAAAAAGAATACTCGCATGCCGTGGACTTCAAACATCGTCAAGGGATCATCGGTGTTCGTTAATGCTCCAAAGATCTCTGTATGGCCAATATAATTAACCTTCCCTGCCTTTAGAGCTTCCTTATTAATCGGTGTGGTTGCTACTGCCGCAACCTCGCCCCTCATTGCCAGGTCAATACTTTTCTCGATATATTCATAAGCTGCATTACCGCACATACCGCTGATACTGCCATATTGAAACTGCTCCATTTCGATATTATCCAGATCAATCAGATTTAATATACCCCGGGAGTAATCACCCTCTGTAACATCTTCAATCTTCTTAACCTTAAGATTAGCATTTAAAAACCGAATTGTATCTTCAATAATCTTGGCATCTCCGATAACTACGCATCGTGCGCTTTCATGGAGTTCCTTTTTTAAATGAGCTTTCACTATAATTTCCGGTCCAATTCCGGCCGGATCTCCCATAGGGACTGCAATCAAGGGCTTCATATTCTGTCTGTCTCCTTATTCTTACCATATATGAAATGTTACATTTATTCCTTCACAGGTACCTTCAGTTTCTTTCTGTTCTATGCTTCATCATAAGCTATCCTGCTATACAAGTCAAATAGTACCCATTGAATTTCATTATTAGACACAAAAAAAGATAGCTAAAATTATGTATCATTACATAATCTTAGCTATCCGAATTCATTTTAGCTTTTACTTAGCGTAATCAGTTACTCTTGATTCCCTGATTACATTAACTTTAATCTGTCCTGGATACTCTAGTTCATTCTCGATTTTCTTAGATAAATCACGGGCTAACAGCACCATATCAGCATCACTGATCTGCTCAGGTACTACCATTACTCTGACTTCCCTACCTGCCTGAATAGCAAATGACTTATCTACCCCTTTAAAGCCGTTGGTAATATCTTCAAGTTGCTTTAATCTGTTGGTATATGTTTCCAAGGTTTCACGCCTTGCGCCCGGTCTTGCCGCTGAAATAGTATCAGCTGCTTGAACGATGCATGCGATCAAGGACTGGAATTCCACATCACCATGGTGCGCTTCCACAGCATTGATAACAATCTGGGACTCCTTGAATTTTCTACAAAGATCTACACCAATCTGTACATGGGTTCCTTCCATCTCATGATCAATCGATTTACCGATGTCATGCAACAATCCGGCACGTTTTGCAAGTCTAACATCCACACCGATCTCTCCGGCTAGAAGGCCGGATAAAATAGCCACCTCAATTGAATGCTTTAATGCATTCTGACCATAACTTGTCCTAAATTTCATCTTGC
>JAEZLY010000298.1 GCA_023414985.1 Bacillota bacterium
GTTGATCAGGGTACACGATTTATTGTTATTAATCGGAAGGGCAAATACTCCCATGTTCATGTCCGGATTGGTTGTCATAATCGTATTGGAAGCCCAGGTACCCTGTACATACATTGCTGCTTTACCCAAAGCGAAATCAGCACTGCCGGCCTCACTTCCCTCTTCCATGGCCCGCTCTGTACCATTCTGCATAATTAAGTCGATGACATCAAAGATATCACTGATCTCCGAGTAGGAGCCGTTATCCGCATACATACGATCCAGCCAGTCAGGAAGCTCTCCCGACACTTTTCCGCCGATGGTTAAGCCTGTCATGAGCTGAGGAACCCACTGCTCCTGATATGCCATAAGAAAAGGGGTATAGTTCTTGCTCTTAAGAACCTGGCAGATATTCTTTAAATCATCCAGAGTATCCGGAGCCTTCAGTCCGCATTCATCAAAGATATCCTTGTTATATAAAACTCCCCAGGCGGTACTCTCGATCGGAACAGCCAGAAGCTTACCATCTATCGTGACTGTGCTCTTTACGTTGTCATAAAGCTTACCTGCAAGTGCTTCCTTTGAGAGATCCGTAAGGTAGCCCGCATCATTATAAGTCTTTAGATTATTGCAGTGAACTGTATAAAGATCGGGAGCATCATCACCGGTCAGACGAGCCTGCAATACGCTGTCATACTGATCCGAACTGGGCATCTCCAGATTGACCTTAACCTTGATATTCTCTTCGGCTAGCATCTTATCCTCGAACTGCTTACAATAGGTTTCCCATTGATCCATGTACTGCGGAAAACTCATCATAATATTGAGCTCTGCTTCCTTCGGTTCCGCTGTTTCTGCAGATTTGTCTGAGGATGTGTCCTCTGCTCCGGCGGTCGCCTGTGGTGTCGGTGTCGTACTGTCAGACCCTGTAGCTGCCCCACTGTCAGCCTTTCCCCCACATGCAGCCAGAGTAAATACCATACATAATGAGACTGCCATAGAAATTAATTTCTTCCAAGCTTTCATAAAACTCCTCCTGCTAATTTAATTTCACCCTTTGGGTGTCCACCGCCAGACCTTCTCCTGCGGTAATTAAATCATAGCATTTCTGGTATAAATTACATTTTCAGAAACAGACATTATTTATTGTCAATTATTGAACCCCTGACATCTCCGGGTGTTTTCCCGAAATATTTCTTAAAGGTCTTATAGAAATGAGCCTGATCGATATACCCCACCATATTACCGACTTCCTTTAACGGTATCTTGTAATCCAGAATCAATTCCTTAGCCCGTTCCATCTTAAGTTCAGTCAGATATTCCAAAAAGCCTTTTCCTGCCTCGGCTTTAAATGCCTTACTTAAATATTCCTTACTGACATAGAAGATCGCTGCCGTAAGCTCCAGGGTGATCCCCTCGGTATAATGATCCTCCACATATTTTCTGATCCGGCTGATATCCAGACGATTCCGGTTGCGGTTATATTCCTGCATCTGCTCTGATGCGATGCAATACAGATTCTGTACATAGTCAAGCATTTCTCTAAGGGAGGCATCCCTGCTGAAGACGAAGGAGGTATCATTCTTACTCAGGATTTCCTTCGGAAGCAGCTCTCTGCTCAGAAGGACATGCTCTAAGGCATTCATTAAGGTAAAATAGATACACACAATCAAGCTCTTTGCCGGATTCTCACCTTCATGCTTGAGGATCAGACCATAAATCTCGTTGCATTTTTGCCGGATGATATCGGTTTCCATCGAGTTTAGGGAATCACAGAGATCATCCCTCAAAGTGTAGTATTGCCCCGCCCAATCGGCATCGAGGAAACCACTTTCCAGGTTTTTGGCATCATTTCTGCTTAAGTTACGGCTCTTCAACAGCTCACTGCAGGTACTCAGCTGCTTGTTCAACTCCTCCTGCTTGATCGGTTTCAGGAGATAGTCGACCGCTTCCAGCTTCAGGGCGCTTCGGATATAGGAATAGTTGTCATACCCGCTGATGAAGATGACGAGGGAATTGTTATTTTCCTTACGCAGCCGGTCGATTAAGTCAATCCCGTTCATGTGAGGCATCCTGACATCGGTCAGGATTACATCCGGCGAGGTCTGCCGAATCAGCTCTAATCCGAATTCACCATCGGAAGCCTCTCCCACGATCTCCAGATCAAGACCTTCAAAGTCTCCAAGCGTCTTGATCACCTCCCGGGTCCAGGGCTCGTCGTCAATGATAACAACCTTATATTTCATCATTGCCTCACTCCTTCCTTACCGTTTTCGTCAGTACTCGTACTATGGTTCCCATTCCATAAGTACTTTCGATGGTAATTCCGTATTTATCCTCAGCAAATTTCAGCCGCAGTCTTGTATTGACATTACAAAGCCCGATATGGGAGCTGGACTTTAACGTATTTTCCGTATCATTTTTCAGGGACAGCTGTATCTGCTCCAGACGATCGGGCTGGATACCGATTCCGTTATCCTCCATCGTAATCAAGAGGTCTCCCTCCGGTGTCTGACCTCCCGCCAGCACAATCCTCCAAAGCCCTGCTTTATTGGAAAGGCCATGCTCCAGGCTGTTTTCCAAGAGCGGTTGCAAGATTAATTTGGGGATCAGGTAATCCATCAGTTCCTCCGGTATATGGATTTCCAGGCTGATTCGATTGCCAAAGCGTTCATCCTGTATCGCAAGATAGGCTTTAAAATACTGGATCTCCTCCTTCAGACAGACCATCTCATCCGAAAAATTGAGCGAGTATCTCATGATATCCCCAAGTGCCGTAGTAATCTGATATAGCTCCGGAACCTGCTTTTTTAAAGCCATCCCTCCGATGACCTGAAGGGTATTGTTCATAAAGTGCGGGTTGATCTGTGCCTGCAACGCTCTGAGCTGAGCCTCCCGCTTTTCCAGCTTAGTCTGGTATTCCTGGGCAATCAGTTCCCTGTTTCTCTCCAACATGAGGGTAAAGCTGTCATGCAGGACACCAATCTCATCCCTGCGCTCCTTCAGATTAATTCCCGAGAAATTTTCGATCGTTATGGTACGCATCATGGCTGACAATTCAATGATCGGTTTACTGAAGACCTGTGAGAAGAGTACGGATCCGATAGCGGAGATGATGACAGCGACCAGCCCGACCGCGAATCCGGCGAGCAGAGTGCCTTTTAATGCTTCTACGATTGAACTGTTGGGAACCGTCATAAGGATTTTCAGTTTTCCTCCCTTGACATCCCTGAAGAACCAGAAGCTTCCGTCCTGATATATTTCCTGTACATCCTGTTTCTCCAGCTTGTCGATGATATGTACGAGCTTGCTGTCATCAAATTCCGCATTTGTCCCATATTCTGCATCAATCAGTTCCTTCTGGTCGTTAAAGATCAAAATAGATTCATCTTTGGTTGTCTTGATATCCTCCAGTATTTCTTCCAGATCATAGGGACGGATATGCATCGTCATAAGAACCAAAGGCTTTTTATTACCGAAGCTGTAGACCTCATGGTATAACAGGATTTCTTTCCCCGTTCTCTGAAATACGATATTCGTCTGAAGGGATTTTTCTCGATTCTTCCATTCGTCAAGCCGATTCCCTGTCTCCTCCATATCTGCACCGGAACGTTTTGCTATGATCACTTCTTCTTTGGTAAGATTAAAGATCTCCATGGAGTTAAGATTCTTATCCATACTGATTGTCTCATTTAATGCCGAGATCAGATTCAATTTCGCGGTATAGTCCAGTTCCTGCTTCTTGTTGCACCAGGATGCAATATCATTTTTAATACTCTTGTTAACCTCAAATTCATAAAATTGATCGGAGTATTTCTCTACCTCGGTATTCAACCTGTCCTGCAGCCAGCGGATACTCATCCTGCGATTATAGATCAATTGTTCCCGCAAGGTCCGATAGGATAGGAATCCGGCCACACACGTTACCATAATAACCAGTAATACAGAAAAGGCCAGTATTCCGAAAAAAAGCTTTTTTCGTATGGATGAATCCTTTGTATTCTTCACGATAAATCCTCCCGCTAACAGTAATATCCGGCTGCCATAGTGCCAAATATTCGATCATTTATTATTCTCGTATAGAAATACCTTTCGTCTAATTATAGATTATTTTATCAAAGTTTTAAATCTGTATTTCAAATCAAAAAACCCGCATCCGGTTTCTCCTCCTGCCTTACTTCTATCTGCAGGAATAGTCACCAGGTACGGGCTATTCATATTATTCGTATAGACTGCTGTAATCAGCCAGCCTTTTATTCAGTAAGGACAGGATGTCTTCCGGCTCCATATCCTTTGCCATATCCACCATAATCAGCACCGGCGGAAGGTTGGAGCTTAGATTCCTCCTGACCAGTCTCCGCTTTACGGCAGTCAGCTGGGACAGAAAACTATCAACATTCTTTGGTATCACAGCGATTGCTTTCTTATTATATACATTAATGATAATAAATTCTTTGATCTCATCGAAGGAGATAAAGCCTATCCCACTGATGGAGGAACCGTCGATGATTCCCTCATGGGTAATCGTAAGCAGTTTTCTGACCTTCATTGAATTAATCGCGACTGCCGTAAATAGGATCAGAAAAAACAGGGATGCCATGATACCGGGTACCCAGTAGCTCGATCTGCTTTGCTTGATTCCCACCACAGTCAATGCCGCAGATGCAATTAAAAGTAAAAGGCTTCCCATTACCCTGACAAATGCTTTATAATTAATCTCTTCTATTATGATATCTCCCACAAGTGCTCCCCCTTCGGCGCTTATAATCAGATTAACCCAATTGTATCTGTTTCCTTCTCTATTTGCAATATGAAATATTGCAAAATTTTTTTGAATAATTTTTAAGAAAGTACTTTACCTGTCGTAGTAATTGTGTTATAGTGTAACTACCACGACAGATGAAGTAATAATTACGACTGTCGTGGTAGTGGATGGAATCCCATTCACAATTAAAATTCAAGGAGGGACGGATTTGATCAGCAGTGATGTCATCCGGGGATATAACGATACGATTATCCTGTATCTGCTCCTCGAAGGCGATTCTTACGGATATGAGATTTCAAAGAACATCCGGGAATTATCCGATGAGAAATATATCATGAAGGAAACCACCCTTTATTCCGCTATTAACCGGCTGGAGGACAATGGGTATATTGAATCCTTCTATGGGGATGAGACCTTCGGAAAGCGGCGTACCTATTACAGGATAACCCCGAGCGGTTTAGCGTATTACAAAGAAAAATGCAAGGAATGGGAACTTACCCAGGACGTAATTAATCGATTTATTAAGGAGTGGAGTGAATAATGGAAACTATTAGAACTTATCTGGACAATTTATTTGCCAGTCTGCCCAAGACGGCAAAGTTAATGGAGTTAAAAAATAATATTCTGGCGAATATGGAAGACAAATATAATGAGCTGAAGAGCCAGGGAAAGACGGAGAATGAAGCCATCGGCATTGTTATCTCTGAATTCGGCAACATCGACGAGCTGGTCAGTGAGCTCGGTATTCATAAGAATGTGGAAGGCCCACAGGAGCCTTTGGTTACCCGCGAGGAAGTAGATGGTTACCTGAATGTGAAGCGCGTCATGGGTATCCAGATCGGGCTCGGGGTGTTCTTATGTATTTTAGCACCTGCGGTCTTAATACTGTTAGCAGCCCTGGTTGGGGATGGTGTAATCTTTACTAATGTTACCGGAAATGCCGCTAATCTTCCCGGCCTGATTGCGCTTTTCCTGATGATTACCGCAGCAGTCGGAATCTTCATCTATTCCGGTATGAATTTTGAACGTTATAAGTATATGGAAGAAGGAGTCCAGCTTCCCTTTGAAGTCGAGACTTCCTTACGGCAGAAGTATCAGAGCTTTAATCCAACCTTCTATTTATGCATTATTGTCGGTGTCTGCCTGATCATCCTGTCTCCGGTTACATTATTCGGCGCTTCCCTGCTCGGTGAGGGTGCAGCGGAGTACGGTGTTTGTATCATGCTTGCCATCATCGCCTGCTCAGTGTTCCTCTTCATCACAGCCGGCTCTATCCGCGAAAGCTATGAAAAGCTTTTAAAAATAGGAGACAGCGCACACAAAAGGACGAAAAAAGAGGATAAGGTCATCGGAGCTGTAGCCTCGGCCGTATGGCCCCTGGCCGTGGTCGTATTTCTCTTCTGCGGTTTTATATATAATCTGTGGTATATTGCCTGGATCGTATTTCCGATCGTAGGAATCCTGTTCGGAGCATTCTCGGCAGTATACAGTATCATCACAGATAAAGAGGAAAAGTAAGCACCTGAAGAAAAAAGCTTCATAGAATCGTTATAGTAGAAGAAAAGATACCATTGGCGGCATTGTTTTTTCGTGTCGCCAATATTCATTAGGGGAGTGGGAGTATTGATGAAGGAAGAATTTAACCTGGAACGCTATTTAAGTGACGGCGTTGAAAACATTGTAAAAAATGCTATAAAAGCCTCTTTGTCCAATCCAAAGGAAAGCATTTTCCTGGCAAAGTATGCCATGGCTGCAAAGAATGCCCGAAAGCTGCGGAATGCAGCCGAAGAAAAGGGAGAGCACATCCCTCCGTTTTTGATTGCCAGCATAGCAAGTGCCTGTAATCTGCACTGTACAGGCTGCTACGCGAGAGCAAATCATTCCTGTCTGGAGCAGGTGGATTCCGGTCAGTTAACAGAGAAGGATTGGAAGAAGATCTTTCAGGAAGCTGACGAGCTTGGTATCAGCTTCATCCTTCTGGCAGGCGGAGAACCGCTCTTAAGGCGTGAGATTCTCGAGTGCGCAGGGGATATTCCCACCGTACTGTTTCCTGTTTTTACGAACGGCACCTTACTGAACGACAACTATTTGGAGCTTTTTGATCAAAAGAGGAATCTGATCCCCATCCTAAGTATTGAAGGGGATGAAGTGATTACCGATCAAAGGCGGGGCGCAGGTGTCTTCCGCAGAGTTTCAGAGACAATGCAGCGCCTGAAGCAGAAGAAGATCTTTTATGGAGCTTCCATCACCGTAACCACGGAGAATATCCGGGAGGTTACCTCCCGTGCCTTCCTGGACCGGTTGTATGACAGCGGCTGCAAGACGGTGATCTATGTGGAATATGTGCCTGTCACAGAGGATAGTAAAGGTCTTGCACCGGAGGATCAGGAACGGGAGTATTTAGCCGCAGAATTAGAAAAGCTGCGTACAGAGCTCCGGGATATGCTCTTAATCTCCTTCCCCGGAGATGAAAAGGCATATGGCGGCTGCCTTGCGGCAGGCAGAGGCTTCTTTCATATTAACCCGCAGGGAGGAGCAGAGCCCTGTCCCTTCTCCCCATTCTCCGATACGAATTTAAAAGAGACCTCCCTGAGGGAGGCCCTAAATTCGCCTTTGTTCCGTAAATTAGGGGAACAGAAGCTTATGACCGGAGAACATGCGGGAGGGTGTGTGCTATTTGAACAACAGGAGCGGGTACAGGCAATCTTAGCGGGTAATTAACCTGATTATTCTGCCATTATGCCCTTCCTGACCATTCATCTGCCAGGATTGCGTACTCGTACGTGTCCTGCCAGATGGGTTCGCCCTTTACATCTCTCCGGAAATAGACATTCTTAAGGAGATGCCCTTCCCTTCTCATACCGATCCGTTCCAACAGATGCCAGGACGCAGTATTCTCAGGATTACACATCGCAACGACTCTTCTGATTCCCATCCCGGTAAAGGCTTCCTTCAATAATGCTGCCGCTGCTTCGGAGGCATAGCCTTTTCCCTGGTACCCGGCGTTAAATACATAGCCTAATTCCCAGGTATCAAAATCCTGCCCGGAAAAATAAAGGTTCCCTATGACCTTATCCGTCTCCTTTAAGCAAACTGCCAAAAAGTCTTCGTTTTTTGACCTTTTCACAGCCTCATGACGGCTTTCTTCTTCTGTGAACACCTCGTAGGGTTCATATTTGGTTACCTGTTCATCCGATAGGTATTCATATAAATCCTTCCAATCCTCTGCGCGAAATCCGCGGATATGTAATCTTTCCGTCCAAAATTCTCTCATTCGATCACTTCCGTTCTGTTTTTTTATTCATTTTAATATAGAATAGCACAAAACGCAATCCCGCCGAAATTGTCTGATAACGAAATTTATTAGTGTAATCTGTCTGAAACTGTGGTATTATTATAAATAATATTTAATAATTTCTTCTTCAAGACAGCATCGGTTACAGAATTTCTTGTGCAAAAAATTCCAAATAGGTACAGAAGCCGGAGGCGTTTATGAGGAAAAAATGGATTCCCTTACAACGTATCGTTATACTCACTGTAGCGGGGATATTTCTTTTGCTATTAATTGAAATATCAGTTCTGAATCGTCATGATTATAATTATCTGATCGAGGAAAAGGGACGTGCTTCTCTTACTCTGATTTCCAGAAGAACAGCGGAGAATGTCAGCTGCATGCTGTCTGAGCTGCAGATTGCCGATCAGTTTTACGCCGAATTTATTCAGCAAAACCGACTTTATGACAATACAGATCTCTCTGAAATTCTTAGCTATACGCAGAAGGTTGCCGAAAGGGTTCAGAAGGAGATGCCTCAGGTCAGCAGGATTCATTATGCCGATTTAAAGCGCCGCAGCGCAGGATACCTGATTCCGGATGGCGGTGGGCTTAACCTGTTCCTACAGGATAGTGGAACAACGAATGAATTGACCTTTTACAAGGGTAAATCCACTGACAGTCCTGTCATAAGAGCAGAAAAAGGCTATGACCCTACTCTTCAGCCTTGGTTTACCAAAGTGATGGAGAATCATAACCTGCAGTGGTCCGATGCATACATCAGCCGTGATACCGCTGATGCCCTTAGTATCTCTTCTATCCGATCTATCCTGGATGACAGCGGCAAGTTAATCGGGGTCGCCTGTATGGATATGAAAATGAGTGAGCTTCGCGGTTATCTGCAGGAAATTGAGGAATTAGGCTCGGGAGTTGTCTATATCATGACCTCAGGCCACGAGTTGATCGCTTCTTCCAATGACACAGATTTTATAGAAGCCTCAGAAGATAACTCTGCTTCCCTTGAGATCCCAAAGGCAACAGAGTGCCCGGATCTCCGAATCAGTGAGAGTGCTTCTTATATTCTGAATAATATCTCACCGGTTAATCAGGTGTTGCGCATAACCATTGATCAGAAAAGGTACTTCGGTACAATTACCCCGATTACAGAACCATCTATTGGTTTAGAAGTCGTTACTCTGATACCGGAGGATGCTCTTGTAGGAGACATTCTGAAGACGCAATATTTTCGCGCAGGCTTCCTGATTATCCTATTTCTCATTGGAACAGCCCTGGCAACTCTGATCCTGACCCGGTTCCTGAGACCGATTCTTCAGGTAGCAAGACAGGCAGAGCAGATATCACTACAGAGCTTCGGCGAGCAGATTGATGATTCCCGTATCCCGATTGCGGAGTCGCACCAGCTGGTTTCCGCATTTAATCATATGTCCGTCCACCTTCAATCCATAATCGAAGAAATCAAATCAAGTGAAGATAAGTTCCGTACCCTGGTAGAAAACAGTGATGATATGATATGCAGCCTGTCTCCTACCGGGGAGATTCTCATGCTCAATGAGAGCAATGAAAAATTTTTTAATCTGCAGAAGGAAACGTACATCGGAAAGAATCTGTTGGACAGCTTTACAGATGAAGAAGAAAAGGAAATCTGGAAGCGACAATGGAATAGGATGCTGGAGAGCCGAAAGAAAATAACCTTCACCTTTGAGACTCATAACTATGCTAATGAAGATAGGATCCTGAATGTGCAGCTGTTACCCCAGTTCAATGCTTCCGACGAGCTCACGAATGTCATCCGGACTCAGACGGATGTTACAGAGCTCCTAAAAACCCGGGAGCAGATCGAGGAACTTCTGAAATCAGAAAACGAACGGCTGGAGGCAATCGTAAAGCTTCGTACCGAGGAGCTGAATAACACGATGAAAGAACTGATGGACCGGGAAAAGATGGCCTCCCTTGGTGGTCTGGTCTCTGGAGTTGCTCATGAGATCAATACCCCTCTGGGCGTTGCGGTTACAGCCTCCTCCTTCCTGATGGATGAGAACGCAAAGATTATGAAATGTATCGAGGAGGGAAACCTGACCAAGCAGCTGTTATCAGACTATCTGGAGAATACAGAGGAGAGTACAAAAATCATATCCAGCAACTTGGAGCGTGCTTCCAATCTGATCACCAGCTTTAAGAAGATCAGTGTCAATCAGACGGATGAAGCTGAGATGCGATTTAACCTTTATGATTACCTGCAGTCCATTCTTCTGATGCTGAAGCACGAATACAAAAATACCGGTCATTCCTTCGAGATCGACTGTCCCAGAGATTTATATCTGGTAAGTTATCCGGGTGCTTACTCTCAGATATTCACTAATCTGATCATGAACTCCCTGATACACGGCTTTCAGAACAAGGAAGCAGGTCAGATTTCCATCCATGCAAAGATACTGAATGCTCAAAATGAAACTGATGGCATTCTTCGGATTGAATATCGGGATAACGGGGTAGGAATACCCGAAGAAAATCTAAAATACATATTCGATCCGTTCTTCACCACGACCCGGGGCAACGGGAAGAACAGCGGAAGCGGTCTTGGTCTGAGTATTGTCTACAATCTCGTAACGGTAACCCTAAAGGGCATGATAGAATGCATCAGCATGCCTGCCAAAGGGGTTTTATTTACAATAGAAATACCGATTCATAATTATTCACTAACAGAGTAGCTACCTGCATATTCCTTGAGGAAATATACTATGAACGGAGGCTTTTATGGTAAAAGTAAATTTAAATAATATGGATGACGATCTATTCCGGGAGACAACATCTGAAGAAGCAATACAGGGTACAGGCAGACTGAAAAGATATTCCTACCCCTATAAAATAGTCGTCGCAGATGACGATGAAGAAGTCCATCGAGTCACCAGTATGATTTTAAAGGGTTTCGTATTCGAGGATCATCCTCTTGAAATCATCGATACCTACTCCGGTGCCGAGACCGTGGAGGTGTTCCGAATTATTCCCGATATCGCCATCCTGTTTCTTGACGTCGTTATGGAGAAGGATTATTCCGGTCTTGAGGTCGTAAAAAAGATAAGGAATGATCTGGGGAATCACTCTACCCGTATCGTGCTCCGGACAGGTCAACCCGGGGAAGCTCCGGAGGAAGAGGTAATACGGGATTATGATATCAATGATTATCGTCTAAAGACGGAGCTTACGGCCAACCGCCTAAAGACCACCCTCTACAGCACCCTACGGAATTACAGGGATATCAAGAGCATAGAAAAGCATAAGGGCGGCCTGGAGAAAATCATCAAAACCACCTCTAAGCTTTTTGAAAATAATACCCTCAAGGATTTCCTGATCAGTATGCTGGAGGAGCTGTCGAATTTCCATCAGGATAATCCCGAGATGCTCTATATCCGGGGAAGTAAGCAGGAGCTGGCTCATGGATTGGTTACGATCAGTGAACGCAAAAGTCATACGATTGTAGCTGCCACCGGAAAGTATGAGTCCTTTATCGGTCTGGATATTGATCATATTCCTGAGCTTGACCATGTATCCGAATGGTTGAATTCCGAGAAGGAAGACCGATTTATCTACCGGCTTGAGAATGGCTTTATCATTGAAGGGCACGGTAAAAGTCAATTGAATAACTTCATCTATGTGGAAGGTGTTAACGAAGAATATGACTTTGATTTAATTCAGCTGTTCCTCTCCAATTTTGCGGTAGCATTAGATAACTTCATCCTGAGCAACCTCCTGTATTCTACTCAAAAGGATATCGTAATCGCTTTGGGTGAGACCATCGAAGGACATTTTGAGGAAGTCGGTACCCATGTAAAACGGATATCGGAAATGATGTATCGCTTTGCCCGAAGCAGAGAGCTGCCTCTGCCGGAATGTGAGATGCTCAAGATCGCCAGCTCCCTGCATGACCTTGGTAAAATAGCGATCCCCGATGCAATCCTAAAAAAACCCGGCAAACTCACCCCGGAAGAATTCGAGGTAATCAAGGCCCACACGATACACGGACACAGGATTATCAGCAAATCCAATGCCCCGTTCCTTCAAGCCGCCGCCGAGATAGCACTCAACCACCATGAGAAATATGACGGAACCGGTTATCCATCCCAGAAATCAGGTACCTCCATCCCCATCTACGCCCGAATGATGGCCATCGTCGATGTCTTTGACGCCATGACGCATAAGCGCATTTATAAAGAAGCCTACCCGCTGGAGGAAGCCCTCACCTACTTACGAGAAAATCGTGGTACCCACTTCGACCCGGATCTCGTAGATCACTTCCTACAGCACCAAGCAGAAATTTTAGACGGTATAACTGACTTATAAGCAAAACAGGAGAATGTTACATAGAAACCTACATAATATAAGCACCTATTACAGGTGTGTGTTAGTACGAATTTATGAAATCCGTAGTAACAGTAGCTTCGATGTTTTACGATGATGTCTGCAAATGTCCACGGATGGACATTTAGGGGCGTGCGTCATGGAAGACGCATACGCCCCGGCAGACAGCTTCAAGTAAAAAATCGGAGTGTACTGTTACAGGATTTCATAATCAGAGTAATAACCCACATCTGCAATATGGTGCTTATATTACGTGAACTTTATTGGAACATTCTCCTATTTTTGTTCCACTATCTCTTCCCGAATTTCTTCTCGTAGTTGTCCAGGCAGTGATTAATGATGGAAATGGCCTCCTCGGGTCCTCCGAATTCGTTCACGGCGGTCTGCTTATGCTCCAGCTCCTTGTATACGCTGAAGAAATGCTTCATTTCATTGAAGATATGCTGCGGCAGCTCGCTGATGTTAGTGTACATATTGTAGGTCGGGTCATTGAAGGGAATCGCGATGATCTTCTCGTCTCCCATACCGTTATCAATCATCTTCATTACTCCGATGGGATAACAACGAACCAGGGATAGGGGCTCAATCGGCTCGGAGCAAAGCACCAGTACGTCTAGCGGATCCATATCGTCACCATAGGTTCTTGGGATAAATCCGTAATTCGCAGGATAATGCGTTGAGGTATACAAGATCCGGTCCAGGATAATGTAGCCCGTCTCCTTATCCAATTCGTATTTTTTCTTGCTGCCCTTAGAAATCTCGACTACCGCAACAAAGTCCTCCGCTTTTATCCTGTCCGGATTAATGTCGTGCCATATATTATTCATAATGTTCTTCCTTTCTAAAATACTCCCTGCTTCAAATCGCTCTCAGATGTAGTAAATACGATTTTACCATACTATGGTTTATTTACAACTATTGTATTTATTATTTTTACCGTTTATGGGTAAAAACTTACCGTTCATGGGGAAGTCGATTGTCAAATTTTGCTGTTTTGGTTATAGTTAGGTTGTCGATAATTGCAAAGTAAGTTCTCCAAAGAAGTAATTCACTTTTCTTCTCTGAATTAAAAAAAGCTGTACCCCCGAAAAAGCAAAATCTACCCCCA
>JAEZLY010000192.1 GCA_023414985.1 Bacillota bacterium
AGTCAGGGTCATCTGCGTACTGGCGTGGATCGGAAGATCAGGGAAATTCCTATGGATAAAATGCAATACGCCCATATCCTGTACGATGACCGCATCCAACCCTTTTTCGTAGAATTTCTCCAGAAAAGAGAATAGCCTGGAATTCAGTTCCTTCTCCTTAAGGAGCGTATTCACTGTCAGGTAAAGCTTCTTATCCCTGACATGTGCTTCCTCAATTGCCTGAAGCAGCATCTCGTCTATCGGGTTATCTGCGTAGGCTCTTGCTCCGAAGCTGCTGCCACCGATATAAACCGCATCACAACCGGCATTCATGGCAGCTCTCATCCCATCATATGACCCGGCCGGTGCCAGGATTTCTATTTGTCTCTTCATCTATGCTACGATGCCGGACGAGTCCGACATTTACTCCTTTCTGTCGCTCATAAGGATGGACTTCATCCATACGTTATTTCCGTCAGTTTCTTTTATCAGATAAAAAAAGCTGCCCTGCTCCTCCAAGACGTCTCGGAATGATGCTCCGAGCCGATATGGTGATTTGGACAGCCTGATATGATTCCATGTTATCTCTTTCTCTCGTTTTCTGTGAGCTCTGTTTCCAAACGAACGATTTTCTTCTGAGCCTCATATAGCTCTTTTTTCAGTTCCTCGACTTCCTTTTGGGCTGCTTCCAATCTGGTCTGAGAGGAAATCAACTCATGCTTTAAATCGAAAATTTCATTGCTTTTCGCTTCATTCTCTGTCTCGATTTCCTTTATTTGATATTTTGTTTTATAATAATCATCCGCAATATTGATCTGCATCAGGATATTCTTAAGATCGGAATCCAGAAACTTATAAGCATCCTTATTGCGGAATTCCGCATGCTTGCTGTTGATATAGGAAGCAATTTTCTGCAGATACTCCTCACTTTCATAACCGCTTAAAGTATATCTCTTATTGTTGATGATTACCTCAATATCATGATACTTATTCATTTCTTCGCCTCCCCATAATGCCATAGTACCAAAGTATCTGCCTTTCCGTCAGAATCATTATAGCTTATATTACATTTGTTTACAAGTAAAGATTAGCACCGGAGTCCGATATGCTGATAAGCAAGCTCCGATGCCACGCGGCCTCTCGGAGTACGAAGGATCAGTCCGTTCTGAACAAGATAGGGTTCATATACTTCTTCGATCGTACCGACATCTTCCCCGATAGTTGTTGCTACTGCTTCTATACCGACCGGTCCGCCGCCGAATTTTTCAATCATAGTTACAAGGATTTCCCGATCAATGTGATCTAATCCAAGCTTATCCACTTCAAGCAAATCTAAGGCAAAGCCAGCAACCTCCTTCGTAATCCTTCCGTCATATTTGACCTGGGCGAAATCCCGGACTCTCTTCAGCAGACGATTTGCCAGACGAGGTGTCCCTCTGGAGCGACGAGCCAGCTCAATTGCCCCTTCCTCCTCAATCCTTACCTGCAGGATATTGGCGGAATGAATGATGATCCTTTTTAATTCCTCTATGGTATAAAAATCTAATCGGTTAACAACTCCGAAACGGTCTCTGAGGGGCGGTGTCAGCATACCTGCACGGGTAGTCGCACCGACAAGAGTAAATTTCGGAAGCTCGATACGGATGGATTTTGCGGTAGAACCCTTACCAATGATGATATCGATCGCATAATCCTCCATGGCGGGGTATAACAGCTCCTCCACCTGGCGGTTCAGCCGGTGAATCTCATCTACGAACAGCACGTCCCCTTCCTGAAGATTATTCAGAATTGCAGCCATCTCACCTGGCTTCTCGATTGCAGGACCGGAGGTAATCTTGATATTTACGCCCATCTCATTGGCAATAATCCCTGCAAGAGTAGTCTTTCCGAGTCCGGGCGGTCCGAAGAACAGCACATGGTCAAGGACCTCATTCCTCTGCTTTGCTGCTTCAATATAGACCTTCAAATTCTCTTTAACCTTTACCTGCCCGATATAATCCTTTAGAAGCTGCGGCCGAAAGGAACCCTCCAATCTTCTGTCTTCCTCTGTAAACTCTGTTGTAATCATCCTTTTTGCCATAGTAACTCCTTACATCTTCTTTAAGCACAGCTTTAGGAGCTGTTCTGAGGTCATATCTTCCGTAATCTCCACCTGGTTTACGATCTTCAACGCGTCTGAAGCAGAATAGCCCAGAACCGTGAGTGCCTGAACCGCTTCCTCCTTCAGACTGTAAATACCTGAGCCTGTCCGATTCTCAGCTTGATTCATTAACTTTTGTTCAAAGGCTGTCTCTAATTTAAATTTATCCTTTAATTCCAGAATCAATTTGCTCGCAGTCTTATTTCCAATTCCCGGTGCCTTCGCGATTGCCTTGGCATCTTCCGCCAGCACTGCAAATCGGATATCATCCGCTGTAATGGAGGAGAGAATTCCAAGCGCACCCTTGGGTCCGATGCCGTTAACCGTAATCAGAAGTTTGAACATCTCTAAGTCATCCTTTGTCAAAAAGCCGAAGAGTCCGATAGCATCCTCCCTGACATGAAGGTAGGTATAAAGCTTTATAATACTTCCCTTTCCCGGCAGCTCCATAATCGCAGAAGAAGGAAGGGCAACCTCATAACCGATGTTTCCCACCTCAATTACGACAAAGCTTTCCTTAATCTCTGCCAGTTCTCCTTTCAAATATCCGATCATGTGATATTGACTCAACCTAATACAACACAGGCTGAGCTTCCCCCTTACTCTCAGTTTACAATTCTATTCGGTTATTCATCCGGAAGCTTTTCAAAATGACCCCTCGATATATTCAGTCGGCCTTCCTTTAAATAATTCAGAACCTCAAAGGCCGTAATGCCCAAAGCTTCTGAAATCTGAATGGCGTTGCTGTTCGGGTACTCCTTCAGATATGCTTCAATATCATCAAAATGATCATCATCGATCTTCCTGCAATCCTCACAGGAATAGGCCTTAAATCTGGAACTGAATACCTTACGGCAATGTTTGCATACATTGGTATACATGGTGCCCTCCTCTTTATAGCCTGCTACATCAGTGTCGAGAACAAATTTAAAATCATCTGCTGAATCTTCATCCAGACAGGACGGTTCTTCCATTCCTCCAAGGATACTTCATGACAGGCCTCCATGGTTGTCAGCAGGTCTTCCCTTATGCCATTCACGGTAGGCTTGTCACAGATCCATACACCGCATTCATAATGCAGGTGGAAGCTGCGATAGTCCATATTTACCGTGCCTACTATGCCGCAATCTTCATTGATGATCGTCTTGGCATGGATGAACCCCGGTGTATATTCAAATATTCTGACTCCGCCCTCCAAAAGCTTTCCGTAATTATAATTGGTCAGAATCTTGACATTTCTCTTGTCCGGCACGAACGGAGTGATGATCCTGACATCAATACCGCTGGAGGCAGCCATAACCAGTGCTTCTCTCATATCATCTTCAATTATAAGGTAAGGCGTGGTAATGTACAATATTTTCTTCGCATAATATATCATCTGTTTGTAGACATTCTCAGCCGGGTTTCTCGGATTATTGGCCGGACCGTCGGAAAACACCTGGCAGTAAACATCATTTTCCGGGAACTGCCTGGTCGGACGGTACGGATTATAATCAATGGGAGCACCCTTCGAGGATACCTCCCACATCTGCAGGAAGGTAACCGTCAGGCCCCAGACCGCATCCCCCTCTACTCTGACTGCATTATCCTTCCAGGTACCGAAACGCTGAATCAGATTAACATACTCATCCGCAAGATTCATCCCTCCGGTATACCCTACATTGCCGTCTACTACGATAATCTTCTGATGGGAACGGTAATTCATATATAATTTATCGGTATATCTGTGCACAGGGTTAAATACTCTGACCTCAATTCCCTCTGCTTCCAGTGTTCTTCTGAAGTTCGTAGGTGTACGGAGTATGGCTCCGAAATCATCGTACAGGAACTGAATTCGAACCCCATCCTTTAGCTTACGGAGCAAAAGCTCATGCATCTGATCCCAAAGCGTACCTTCCCCGACGATAAAGAAGTTCAGCAGAACAAAGCTCTTTGCTGCCTCGATATCCCGAAAGATTGCCTTAAAGGTATCCTCTGCCATCGGAAAATAGTCAACCTTATTATTCTTAAACAGCGGAAAGCTGTTCGCTTCCAGATATCTTGACATTCTGCTCTTGGTTGGGTACTGCTCGGTAAAGCGCTTCACAGTATCCTGATTATACTCCAGATACTGAGCACCCCGCCGGAGCTTGTATAAAATAACCTTATCAATCTTGCTGCTTCTTCGGTTACCCCAAAGCACGAACATGATATGTCCTGTGATTGGAAGTGCTGCAATGATGCAGATCCAGCTGATCTTATAGGATGCATTTCGATTATCATTAATTAACGAGATAACGATGATGATACTTAAAAATTGAATGCCGGTATAAAGGTATACCGTAAAGCCCTGAAGCCGCAGGGACAGATAGATAATCAGGACAAACTGAGCCAGTACCAGAAGTCCTACAAGCACCGCACGCAGAACACCGCTTAAATAGCTTTTGATTGTACCCGTCACTTCCTCCTTGAAATCCTTTCCCAGTTCTCGGACTCCCTTCTTCATTAATTTTTCCTTTAAATCGCCAAGAGCTGCCTCACGCTTGCCCACCTTCATGGTAGGGAATGCTCTTAACAGACGGACATGAGCCTTAATTGTCCTGATGTTCTGGTAACGGCCGAAGAATTCAATCATCTTGGCCTCAATCTCAGGTCTCTTCTCCTTGATATTCAACCTGCTCTGGATACTCAGGACAGGATTATGAACCTTACCTTCAATCCGGTTCTTTACTTCAGAAAATACACCCAGCAGATGCAATTCCGAGATCCGATCCAGGAGATCTCCTCCGGTCTCGTAAATCCGGGTGCCTTCAATGTATTCTGTCATATCCTGACGGAGATTCTGAAGTCTGGCCAGGAGCTTGTCAAATTTGACGGATGTAATTGCAGAAGCGGTAACATCCAGAACTAAGACCGGAATCAGGATATATCCGATGATTTCTCCAATTCGTTTCGGAAGCATCTGAATGGTATAATCAATTCCCGGGTGAATGACATGCAGCATCAGAAGCGCCAGTGCTCCCCAGAACAGGGAGACCGGTAAACACACTCTACCGTTTAGATTTAATTTAAACTTGCTATAATCCCACCATCTGGTATGAAATATCAGTTCCATTACCAGCGAGGTAATATACTCTAACAGCGTAGCCAGAAAAACACTTCCGATATAAACTACAGCCAGCTGCTCCTTGGTATCCCAGAACACCAAATAAAAAAGAAGAGCTGCACACCCGTAAATCGGTATGATCGGCCCGGTTAGAAAGCCTCTGTTCACAAAGCTTTTCTTTTGAACCGATACAAGGCAGCTTTCATAGATCCAGCCAATGAAGCCGTATAAAATAAACACATAAAATATGTAGTAAAAATCTTGTCCGAATAATCTCATATCCCACATTATTCTCGCCCCTTTGAATGAATTTCTTGAGCCTATGCCAAATATTCTATCACAATAAGTTTTAAAGTACAGCAACTATTTTGAAAATTCGCCACGATATTCCATTGAAATTTTTCCAATCTTCTTCTATTCCGATTAAATCTGTGATAGAATGGGGTTACTGATGGAAGGAGGAGAGGAATGATTACCAGACAGTTTTCCCTGGAGCAGTTGCCCGGGTATCCATTTGAAAAGGAATATGATATTGATAAAATCGCATTTTTTGATATCGAGACCACAGGCTTCGCTGCAGATTCCACTTATCTGTACCTGATTGGCTGCGCTTATCACCAGGAGGGCAGCTTCCATCTGATCCAGTGGTTTTGCGAGGACATCCGTGAGGAAGCCGAGGTTATCCGATCGTTTTTTGAATTTATCAAGGATTACCGGGTTCTGATTCATTATAACGGCTCTGGTTTTGATCTCCCATACCTTTCACGCAAATGTGACCTTCTTGGCATTAATAACTGCTTAAAGAACCTGGAAAGCCTGGATATCTACAAGAGGATCACCCCTTACAAGAAAGTATTTAAGCTGCCCAACTACAAGCAGAAATCTCTGGAGACCTTTCTAGACATTCATCGTACCGATACCTTCAGCGGCGGTGATTTAATCCAGATTTATCAAAGCTACCTGGGTAAGCAGCATGTTGAGAAGCTTCGTAAATCCCGTACTCCCGGAGGTATCTTTGAGACACCCTCCGAAGCAGAGCTTCTTTTACATACTCTGCTGCTGCACAATGAAGACGATATCCGTGGTTTATTATATATCTGTCCCATCTTAAATTATGCAGATTTGTTCGAAAAACCGATCCGCATCCTGCAGGCTGGTGTGGATGAAGGAATTTTCACAATACAATTTGAATTATCCGAGAAGCTTCCGGTACGTGTTGCCTTCGGCAATGATCTTGCACATTTTACTGCAGCCGGTACGAAAGCCACCCTCTCTGTACATATCTATGAAGGGGAATTGAAGTTTTTCTATGATAATTACAAGGATTATTACTACCTTCCCGCTGAGGACAGTGTGGTACATAAGAGCCTGGCCCACTTTGTGGATAAGGAATACCGGACCAAAGCCAAGCCCTCCACCTGTTACACAAAAAAGCATGGGATCTTCGCTCCCCAGTATGAGCTGATCTTCAATCCCAGCTTTAAGATGAATTATCAGGACAAGCTCTCCTTCCTGGAGATTCATACGGACTTCCTTCTTCAGGAAGAGAATCTAGAACAGTATGTGCAGCACATCATGAATTATGTAGTTTCAAAATGTTAGGCATGACAAAAAGGCTTTCCGAATCTCTTCGGAGAGCCTTTATATTATTGGTTGGGAAGCAGATGGCAACCGGTATTATGCTGATTTCACCACTTTCCAAATCACTCCTGTATTTGGTATTATTACCCCAGAACGTCTCCTATCTTCGATGCCCGTATCCAGAATATACATCGCATGATCCGGGCCGAGGGTAAGATCAACCAGTCTTCCAAAACCGCCTCCATTTGTTATATAGGAAGGAAAACCTGTTTGGTTAATTGCAAATGTACTTACCGTCCGCGTACTCATATCAATTCTTGAAACTCTATGTCCTGCTCCTGCATAGGAAGCGTTTCCCGATACTAATTGAAGACCGGTACTTCCATTCTCAGTGATATAAACATCTCCATATGGCCCAAAGTCTGAATAGTTGAAGGCAAATCCCATAATATTGGAATTCGACGGAAAAGTAGCCAAAGGTACCTGCGGAATATTCGGAATATCTTTTAATAATAATTCAGGGGTTCTGCCACCTTCCGGGGTGTATCTTGACAGATTTACCGGGTCCCCGGCAGCATAATCCGGCCACCCATACCATAATCCTTGTGTAACCGCAAAAAACTCATCCGGAGCATTTGCTATAGGTCTGCTTCCTCGGCCGTCATATCCCATATTCGCTGCATAAAGCTGCCCCCCTTCACCAAATCCGATATTCAGCGGATTCCGTAAGCCCCACGCATATAGCTCCAATGCTGTACCGTCCAGATTGGCTTGCAGGATACTTCCCGAGGCCTTTACGATCCCCTTCCTTGTCTCATTTGGTGAATTTGGTACACCACATAGGGTGAATACGCTCCCGTTTCCACTTTTCCAGTTGGGGAAGCTTCGTCCAATGTTTCTCTTGTCTCAAAATTCTGTCCGTTTAGGAGGATGTAATCTCCAGGATAGTCACATAGCATCGGATGTGCTGTCAGCCATCCATTATCCGATCCGACCACACCGGAATTAGTCACAGTCCCCTGCCCAAAAAATAATTTTCGCCCATCCGGCCCAATCGCAACTCTTCCGTTGAAAAAATCACCGTTACTGGGCAACCCGCTAATAATTATCTGTCTTGTTCCGTCCCTCAAAATTCGTGTGACCAGACCTCTGTGCGAAACGAACAAAATCCCATTGAAATAGCTTGCACCGGTAATCGGCATCGTAAAGCCATCTGCCATCACTTCAAATTTATCATTCACTGCTCTTAAGATTCTTGGATTCCCGGATGCCACTCCGGACTCTACAATCAACATATCTCCATCATCCGTAAACATAAGATTGATAGGAGCATCCAATCCATAAGCAAAAACCTCAATTCGATATCCTGACACGACGTTAATATCCGCAGGATTAATATTTCTTTCATTCCTTCCGGTAGGGGATCCATCAGCCTGCATAGTTTACCACCCTAATCAAAGCTATATAAAAGTATATTCTTCAGGTAAATGGTTATTCATAAAGAAACTAGCGTATGAAGCAACGTATCATATCAAAGCTAAAAAAATCAAAAGAATATAAAAAAGACCCTCCGAGAAAACTCGGAAGGCCTTATATTTACTATTATTGCTCTACAGGAATGATTTCCTTCTTGTTGT
>JAEZLY010000090.1 GCA_023414985.1 Bacillota bacterium
CTGGAGAAGAAGTCGGTATGTACCCTTCGCCAGTAAGAAAGTGAACCATCTCCTTCCCCCTCTATTCGAGTGAACTCTTCAGTCACTTCATTAAAGGGGCATATCGTTACCTTACAAGTCTCGATAATAAATAGAGCTATTCCGTTCCAATCCGTTACAATACTTAGGTCTCCAGCCTTCGGTACAGGTTCCCCTGCTTTCTCAAAGGAACTGAGTAAACTTGCTGTACCGCGTTTAATTCCTTGAAGAACCAATTTTGCTAAATATTTGGCATCTTCTTCATTGTCGCAAAAATACCAAGAGGTAAAGGTCCTTTTTGTATTTTCAGGACTCTCTCCGATCGATTCCAGATACCTTTTCCACATCAGCTTCACTGTTTCATGTGCCTGCTTCATATAACACCTCATAATAATCAAGTCAAATATGTTTATATTATAGCATACTTAAGAGCAAAATAAATGCGGGAAGCCTATGGCTTCCCGCTTAATTAATGTAAGCAGTTATACCGTTTCTGCCATAATTACCTTAACAGGGCAGACTACCGCACATTTGCCGCAGTTGGTACATTTGGAATAATCAATGACCGCCAGATTATTCTCCACATGGATGGCATCATATTCACAAGCCTTCACGCAGAGCTTACAGCCAATACATCCGGCCTGGCAGGCTAACTTGACATCCTTGCCCTTATCATAGGAGCTGCAGGCAACCAGATGCTTTGCTGCCGCCGGTACCATCTCAATCAGCTTGTTCGGACACTGGGCAGTACAAGTGCTGCAGCCGGTACATTTTTCTTTGTCCACTACAGCGATACCGTTCACGATATGAATGGCATCGAAGGCACAGACTTTGACACAGGAACCGAAGCCCATACAGCCGTAGGAACACTTCTTATTACCCTTACCGGGAACCGCGGCAACCTTGTTGCAGTCCTGTACCCCGTAATATTCATATTTAACCTCTGTCTTATCACAGGTGCCCGCACATTTGACAAAGGCCACCTTCTTCTCATCCTCTACTACTGAGGTTCCCATGACCTCGGCAATCTTGGTATGCGCTTCCTTATTGGCTACAGGGCAGGCATTCGCAGGAGCGTTACCTGACGCAATTGCAGCCGCAAGTCCGTCACAGCCGGGATAACCGCAGCCACCGCAATTGGCACCCGGAAGGAGCTCACGGACCATAATTTCCCGCTCATCCTGCTTCACCTCGAAGGCTTTCGCTGCAAAGCCGAGAAATAATCCGATAAACAAACCAACTCCGGCAACAATTACTGTTGCAATCGCCACTCCCTGCAGACTGACTGCAGCCAGGCATACGTTCAGTTCCGGAAGGAACATATTTGACAATAATGCTTGTATACTCATCTTCCGTTTCCCCCTTTATAATCCGGCAAATCCGAAGAATGCCATCGCCATCAGACCTGCAGTTATCAGAACAATCGGGTTACCCCTGAAAGACTTTGTAATATCGTTATATTCAATTCTCTCACGTATTCCCGCCATTATAATAATGGCAAGGGTAAAGCCTGCTGCTGTACCGAAACCGTTAATCGTACTTGAAATCAAGCCGTAATCCTCATTGACATTAATTAAGGCAACACCAAGCACAGCACAGTTGGTAGTAATCAAAGGAAGATAAACACCAAGAGCGCTGTAAAGCGGTCTGCTGTATTTCTTAAGGACCAGCTCTACGAACTGAACCAGACAGGCAATGACCAGGATGAATACGATGGTCTGAAGATAACCCATGCCAAGCGGCACCAAAAGCTTTGAATATATGATACTACAGAGGGCTGATGCGATTGTAATAACGAATATAACCGCTGCACCCATTCCTGCTGCCGTATTGGTCTTTTTTGATACTCCGACGAACGGACACAGTCCTAAGAATTGACTTAGTACAACGTTGTTCACCAGAGCTGATCCTACAATAATCATTATAAGCTCTTTCATCTAACTCAATCCTCCTTATCTGTTATCCTGTTTATCGTTTGATTGATTGCCTGCAGCAGTATGCTTGGCAGCTGCTATCTCGTCTTTTGCAGTAAGCCCTTCCCTGTTCGTCGTACAGAGATTACCACCGCAGTGGGAACAATCTCCTCCGCAGCCGATGCTGTTATTCGGAACATTGGTTGCCGAAGGTGCTTTCAGTTTATTCTGGAGCGCGGTCAGTATCGCTAAGGTAAAGAGAGCTCCCGGAGCCAGGATAAAGATCGTAATCGGTTCAAAGCTCTCCGGAGTGATTCTGAAGCTGAAGATCGTCCCTGCGCCCAAAAGCTCACGGAAGGAACCGATGATAGTCAGAGCCACTGTAAATCCGAGTCCCATTCCTATTCCGTCAAACAAGGAGACCCCTATGGTATTCTTTGCTGCGAATGCTTCCGCACGGCCTAAGATGATACAGTTTACTACGATCAGGGGGATGTAGATGCCCAATAACTGATTAACAACCGGCAAATAAGCTGCCAGCAGCAGCTGCACGATGGTAACCAGAGATGCTACGACAACGATGTAGGCCGGAATACGTACCTTATCGGGTATGAATTTACGCAGAGCGGAAATCAGCAGGTTGGAAGCTGCCAGAACCGCGGTGGTAGTCAGTCCCATGTAGAGGCCGTTATTGCCGGAGGTGGTAACCGCTAAGGTAGGACACATACCCAGCATGATGACAAAAGTAGGATTTTCTTTGATTATTCCGTTGTAAAGCCGTTCAACATATTTGTTCATTCCTGAGTGCCTCCCATCTGTTCGGAATTCTGAACCACAAAAGCAATTCCGGCATTGATTGCGTTGGTCACTGCCCTGGAGGTAATGGTTGCCCCGCTTAATGCGTCGATCTCATTCTCTGCGGCAGCTCCTGTCTTAGTAACCACAAATTGCTTTACCTGCTTATTCAGAAATTGATTCTTGAATTCAGGTTCAGCAGCCTTCATGCCCAGACCGGCTGTCTCCTTGATACCAAGGAATTCTATACCGGTAATCGTTCCATCCAGAGAGTAGCCGAAGACAAAATTAATTCCGTCTTTATATCCGGCCGAAGTTGAAACCGTGATATTATAACCAACGAGTTGATTACTGCTGTCCAATGCCTGATTGATGGCATCAATGGTAACTCCCTGATAATCCGCACTCAGGGAAGTAAGCTCTGTAGTTTTCGCAAGTTCCGTCAGCTGCGTATCCTCTTCAAAGGAGGAAGCATCTGTAAATACCGACTTATTTGCCTCGATGCTTTTCTGGATCTCCTGCGCTTTAATCGGTTCCTTGGTTATCTCATATACATAACTGAGACCCAACCCGGACACCAGGGTGATCAGGAAAAGTGCTATGGCATCTCTAAGTAATGCCGATTTTATCAAAGGTTTTTTACTGCTCACGAACCGCACGCTCCTTTCCGAAGGCTTTCGATTTAATCGCCTTGTCAATCAGAGGAACCAGCAGGTTACAGAAGATAATCGCGTAGGATACACCCTCTGCCGAGCTTCCCTGAATTCGGAACAAACCGGTCAGGAGTCCGAGGCTGATACCAAAGACAACCTGCCCAAGGGGTGTGATCGGGCTGGTCACATAATCGGTTGCCATGAAGAAGGCACCCAACAGCAGACCACCGCCTAAAAGGTGACCCAGCATAAAGGTCATATCGAAGCCTCTGCCTCCGAAAATAAGTACGTAAACAGCAACAGTAACGATGTACGCCAGAGGAATTCTTAAAGAAATCACCTTACGAAATACCAGATAAGCTGCTCCGATCAGAATTGCAATAGCACTGGTCTCTCCTATCGTTCCTCCGATATTTCCGATCAGCATTTTCATTAAGTCTACCGTTTCTCCTGCCTTCATTGCAGCAAGCGGAGTGGCACCGGTCACACCGTCCAACGCAACCGCCCCATGGAACAGATAATCAGAAGTCGCGGGAGAAGTGATTTTTTCTACCGCAAATGCGGTCATTCTTACCGGAAAGCTGATCAAAAGAAATACACGAGCAGCTAACGCAGGGTTCATAAAGTTTTGTCCAATTCCTCCGAAGAGCAGTTTGACAATCAGTATGGCAAAAACACTTCCAACGATTGTCATCCAGACAGGGAAATTAGAGGGCAGGTTATATGCCAGCAGAAGTCCGGTGACTATCGCACTGTAATCTCCTATGGATTGGGGCTTTTTCATAAATCTGTTGAATAAATATTCCGTCAACACACATGACGCTATCGAAACAACAATAACAGTCAGGGCGTTTATACCAAAATTATATACACCGAACAAGCCGGCAGGAATTAATGCAAGGATAACATCCCGCATAATACTCTTTGTCGTAATCGGGCTCCTGGTATGGGGAGCTGCCGATACATGAAATAAATCGCTCACGCTTACACCTCTTTCTGAATTGTAGGTTATGCTTTCTTTCTCTTAGCCAGGATACTGTTTCTTTCCTGCATGATTGATTGACTTAAGCTTCTGTTCGCCGGGCATACATAGGAACAGGTACCGCAGCCGCAGCATTCCATGCCGTCAAGCGTAACGAAACCGTCGTCGTCATTTCTCATGCTGAGCGCAGCCAGCTGGAAGGGCATTAATTGAAGCGGACATTTGCTTACGCATCTGCCGCAACGGATGCAGGGAGATTCCTCCACAGCCGATGTATCCTTCAAGAAGCCAAGCAGTGCGGAGGAGGTCTTCATAACCGGCACATTGCAGCTGTATAGAGCAATTCCCATCATAGGGCCGCCGGATACCATCTTCTCCGGTCTTTCCTTAAAGCCGCCTGCGGCTTCAAGGATCTCCCAGTAATCAATACCGATTGCCACATTGAAGTTGCCCGGATTCTTTACTGCATCTCCCGAAACAGTTACAATTCTTCGAATGAGCGGTGTACTTTTTGCAACTGCATTATAGATTGCAATCACCGTATCAACATTATCAACAACACAGCCGACATCGGCCGGAAGCTTTTTAGAATTCAGCTTTCTTTTTGTCAGCGCATAGACTAACTGCCGTTCTCCACCTTGCGGATATTTCGTCTTTAATATTTTGACTTCTATCCGTTTCTCCTTAGAGGCCAGCTCGGATAAGATACGGATTGCCTCCGGCTTATTATCCTCGACAGCAATAATTCCCTGCGCATTTTCAAATAATCGGAGTATGATCTTCAAACCACCGACGATCTTCTCAGGTTCCTCCAGCATCATACGATAATCAGAGGTCAGATAGGGTTCGCATTCCGCACCGTTGACAATGACATAATCAATCTTACTGTCATCCTTCGGTGTCAGCTTAATATGAGTCGGGAAACCGGCTCCACCCAAACCAACAATACCAGCTTCTTTAATAAAGTTACGTATCTCTTCTTTTGTCAGTCCGTTGCAGTCTCTTTCCTTACCAAAGCTCTCTACTGTGCGGTATTCATTGTCGTTCTCTATTACAATGGATTCCACCATATTTCCTGATACCGTGAGCCTTTTTTCAATATCCTTTACTGTTCCGGAAACCGAACTGATTACATTTGCAGAAACAAAACCACCGGCTTCTGCTATCTTCTGTCCGACCAGAACCTTGTCCCCTTTTGCCACAAGCGGCTTCGCAGGAGCGCCAATATGCTGTATCAGCGGGAATACAAGGTCACCCTTAGGCAGCAGAACAGTCGTGGGTTTATCCATAGACAGATCTTTTCCGTCATAGGTATGTATCCCACCCGGGAATGTTGACTTACCCATAATACCCTTTCCTTCTTTCTGTAAAATTTTTTAATAACTTTTGATGTATGATTATTCACCTTGTTAAGCTTTTTACGAGGTTTGTTAAGTTAAAATCAGACTTCGTTAAGCCCAAAACAAAGTTATAATCTCCAAACACACAATCTTGATTATACCACAATTGAACAGCAATTGACATACTTTTTGTTCAACTTTCTGAAAGTTAATTTTATAACAATAAAAAAATGCCTATTTCTGCAAAAATGGCATCTTGTGCTCGTTATCTTCTGTTTTTTATAATTATACGCAATTTTCTCCCTAATGACAATATGATATCCCTGCCAGAAGGATATGGCTTCTTCATCAAAAGACCAGAAAAAGAGATTATCAGATACAGCTTGCTGCACCGACAATCTCTTTCACTTCACTTTTTGTAATCAGGATAATAAGATTAATAAGCCTGGTTATATCTCGTCTTATGGAGGTATTTCTCTTTGGTAGCCAATCCGCCTCTGATATGGCGCTCAGACTTATTTAAGTCCAGGACTACCCTGGCTCTTTCAGCAAGGGAGGGGTTGATCTGTGTAAGACGTTCTGTTACGTCTTTATGTACGGTTGACTTTGAGATGCCGAACTGCTTTGCGGTCTGCCTTACCGTCGCATTGTTATCGATGATATAATTAGCGATCTCAACCGCCCGTTCCTCTATATAGCCTTTCATAGTGTCTGCGTTCTAACCTAGGGGGCAGAACGCATTCCCCCTTATTATCGTTGTTGTTACATTGTATGCACGGGGGAATTGCAGTAGTACTGGGAATATAAATGTATTTCTACCAATCTGATAATACTTCTGATCCAGTCGGGCTTTATACTCAGTTTTGCATAAATGACATGCAGATTTATCCCTTCACAGCACCTACTGTCATACCATCAATAAAATATCTCTGGAACAGCAAGAATATAATAAAGATCGGGACGATACCGAACATCGAGCCCGCAATCAGCACATCATAATTATTTCCGTAAGGAGTGAGCAGCGTATTCAGACCAATCGGTAATGTGAATTTCTCCGCGCCGCGGAATACCAGCAGGGGCCATAACATACTGTTCCAGGAGCCCATCGCACACAGGATACCCATTGCAGCGAAGGCAGGCTTCGTAATCGGGAACATAATCTTGAAACAGATCCCATATTCCGTTGCACCGTCAATTCTGCCCGCATCCAGCAATTCCTTCGGCAAGGTGGTTAAATACTGACGAAAGAAAAAAATTGTTGAAGCAGCACACAGTCCGGGAAGGATTACTCCCGCTCTGGTATTGATCAGCTTCAGGGAGATCATTTCCTGATACATGGGCAGCATCAGGATCTCAAAAGGAACCATCATCGTTGCGATCACCAGGAAGAACAACAGATTTCTCAGTTTAAAATTATACATACTAAGTCCGTATGCAATGAAATAGCATACCAGCAAGGTCAATATAACAGTGAGTAAGGTAAGTATCAAGCTGTTCTTATACCAGTTAAAATATTTTACCGAGTCCGCATTCCCGCTTAACAAATAAGTATAATTGGCTAAAGTCATCGTTGAAAAATCAAGATTAATGCTGAGACCCCTTCTAATCAGCTCTGTTCCGGGTCTGAAGGAAGCCAGTAGGCCGGCAAATACCGGAAAAATAATAATTGATCCCAAGAGCGCGAACCATGCTGTGGAAAATACCGAGCCGATTTTTCTTTTCAAGGATGCTCCGGTTTTCATAACTGCAATTTCCCTGGACATATTATTTTTCCTCCTTCCTGAAGGTTCCGTTCATAATCAGCTGTGCTATATTGATCGTCAAAGCAATGACAAGAAGAACCAGACCAACCGTGGAAGCATACCCCAACTGATTTTTCTCAATACCTCTTCTATATAAGTAACCTACGATTGTCAATCCGATATTATTGGGGGAGGCGTTCTGCGTATACAGCATGAAGGATTCCAGGAACATTGCCAAGCCCGCATAGATACTGATCGTTAATACATAGATTGTTGTCGGTCTTAATAATTTGATTGTGATATATCTGAATTTTTGGATCGCTGATGCACCATCGATTTCGGCCGCCTCATATAACGATCCGTCAATTGATTTCAACCCTGAGAGATAATACAGCATATTTACTCCGGTCCATCTCCAGCAGCATATGGTAACCAATGCGCCGAGCGCCGTAGCCTTCACTTTTAACCATTTATGTACCCCAAGACCAAGTGCCTGCATCAGTACATTCATCTGTCCCGTAGGATACTCGGAGAACATCAGTCTGAAAAGAGTACCCGAAATTACTACAGAGGTTAATGCCGGAAGATATAACAGTGCTTTCCATAACCCCTTCGCTTTGACGAGCCTACTGTCAATCAGTACCGCAAAAAGCATCGGAAAGGGTATGAGCAGAGCTACGGTCAGAGCCATATATTCGAAGCTGTTCAAAACTGCCGTATGGAAAACCTTATCCTTCAATAATTTCGTATAGTTATCCAGTCCAACCCAATCCGTACCGGTGGGCTTAATCTCCTGAAAGCTCATTGTGACCGTACTAAACAGCGGATATATCCAAAAAAGTATAAAGGATAGTATGAAAGGTAGAACAAATACATAAGGGGCTGCCTTCTGTGAATAAAGAATTTTTTTGAGTTTCATTTCTTTTTTCCTCCTCCTCAAAAGTAAGGAGTGCCCAGATAACTCCGGGCAGCTCCCTTATTTTGTGATTGATAGCCAATGCTCTGCCTGACTATTACTGTTCCGCTGAGATTACCTCCTGAGAAGCTGCCAGAGCATCCTCTACAGGTGTGCCATTCTCTAAGATTTCATTCAATGTTACGTTACAAATTTCTTCGTTGATGGTAGGGCTGATCGGAACAACACTGATCTTACCGATACCATCTTTGATCTTATTTAATACATCATAAGGATAATTTCTAAAGAATGAATTGTACTGATTTGAGTCATCATGAATGATTGATTCGTCTGTCCACATTGCTGTGTTACATACGTCAAAGCCAAGCATTTCCCAGTTCAGCTTCTCACCTTCCATAGACATCTTTGCATAACAGAGGAAGTCAGCTGCAAGAGCTTTGTCCTTAGCCTGCTGTGTTACTACTGTACCGGTTCCGCCGATACCTACGGAATTCTTCTGGCCATCCTTGAATACCGGGCAGGGTGCAATATACCAATTGCCTTTTTCTTCGGGCATATAGTTAATGAAACGGCTCATGTACCACATTGCCTTCGGGAAGGATACGATGTTATGATCAAGAATGTTCTGGAACCCAGCCTCAAGATCCACATGTCCGTCAGGTGAAATCTCAGCTACACCTGATTTCAACCACCCCACCTGCATATTCAGCATGTTCTTAACGGACTCCAGCTCGATATTTGCCTTGCCGTCAAATCCGCCTGTCCAGTCCTCACCGTACTCAGCCATTGCAAGCCATAACCAGTCTGTACCGCCGGTATCAACGGAAGTGAAATATTTGCCTTCCTGACCAACTGCCTTAATATACTTTTCACCAAGAGCTGTATAGTCATCCCAGGTCTTAACTGCATCCACATCAGCCTGAGTGATTCCGGCTGCTTCTAAAGCTGCCATATTATAATACATAACGGTTGCACCTACATGGAAGGGTGCTCCGTAATAATGTCCGTCCGCTCCCTGGTACGCCTGCATACGGGCGGGAACCATGGTTGCCATATAAGGTGCAGCTGCTTCATCCAAGGGATATAACCACTTATCAACGCCGGCTACAACATTGGGGAACTGTCCGATTTCTACGTCACAGATATCAGGAGCTCCTTCCCCTGTCTGCAGGGACATGATTAATTTATTGTGCATATCTGCATAGGGATAGGTTGTAAAGGTAACTTCAATTGTTTTGTCCGGATGTTCCTGATTCCACTTCTCTACCATCTTTCCATAGTAGGTATTATGTAATTCAACAAAGGACCACATTTCCATATGTGTTCCGTTTGCATCACCAACGGTTGTAACCGCCGGAGCCTCAGTAGGTTCTGCTGCAGCCTCATCAGTAGCTGCTTCGGTCGGCGCAGCCGCATCATCATTTGTAGTTTCTGCTGCTTCTCCCCCGTCAGTAGCTGCCGGCTCCTGTTTCGAACCACAACCTGTCAGAAGTGCTGCGACCATCATTACGCATAAAAGCACGCTGAGTAACTTCTTTTTCATCACATTTCCTCCTTTTTAGAACCCCTCCCGGATTCCATTCTGATTGATTGCATAATATTTTAGTTTTGTAAATATACTAAAATATTTTAGTTTCAGATAATATTATAGATGATTATATCATATTTTCACTAAAATGAACAGGGTCACTAAAACATTTTTATGTGCAACAATGATACTTTCATGTTTTTCATTATCTGATAATAGCATTATTGCACAAACCACTACCTCATGTCAATATTTATTTTATGTTTTTAAATAATATTTTAGACATTTCTATACTTTTAAAAATGTTTAGAAACTTCAAAATATTTCAAATACAAAGCAAAAATATACTTAGTTGACTTATTTTTTAAATTGTATATAATAGTTTACATATTATTAAAATATATTATGTCCAAAGGGAGGACGTATCAGATGCTGCATATTAAATCAATAGATGAGGGTCTGGACATATTCAAAGCACTTGGTTCAGATATCAGGGTTGAGATCATTAAATTATTACTCAATAATAATGGCATGAATATGAATGAGATAGCATCGGAACTAAACATAACGAACGGTGCACTTACCAGTCACATAAAGAAGCTGGAGGATTGCGGTCTGATCACTGTTTCCAGTAAATCCGGAGGGCACGGGAACAAGAAGGAATGCTCTGTTCATATCGATAAGATCTTAATTGACCTAGACCAGCAGGATAACAGCAAGAACCTCTATCAGACCGAGTTAAAGGTAGGACATTATTCCGATTACAACGTCTATCCCACCTGCGGGCTCTCCTCTGCAAAGGCAATTATCGGAGAAGTTGACGATACCCGCTATTTTGCACATCCGGACAGATATAATGCAGATATTCTTTGGTTTACGAAAGGATATGTCGAATATATCATTCCGAATTTTATCCCTTCTTCCCAAAAAATCGACCAAATCACGATTTCGGCAGAATTAAGCTCCGAGGCCCCGGGCATCAATGATGTATGGCCTTCTGACATTCATTTTTATCTGAATGATGTGCATATCGGAACCTGGATCAGTCCGGGGGATTTCGGTAATGTAAAAGGTATCTTTACTCCCGACTGGTGGTATCCAAACTGGAATCAATACGGCCTGCTGAAATTGCTTGTTATTAATAAAAAAGGCACTTTTATCGATGGCTTGAAGATATCAGACGTTACCATCAAGGATTTTAGCTTTAATTATAAAAGTATCATCAAATTCAAGATCGGCGTACCGGAAGATGCAGAGCATGTCGGCGGGTTAACGATCTTCGGAAAATCCTTTGGCAATTATAATCAGGATATTAATATCAGAATCAATTACAGTCCTATCGAAAGTTAGAGCACGACCAAAACAGAGTTTTTATTTTATATATTAATTTAAAGGGCTGCTGTAAATTGACAACCATCTCCCCGGCACAGATGATTGTCAACTTACAGCAGCCCTTATTCTTTGATTTATCTTACCCTGATCAATATCACGCTATGAGCAGGAATTGTAAAGCTTACATGGTTATCCTGGATTGTAAATCCGGAATATTCCTCTCTCTGTACAGTCTGCGGCTTCTCAAAGGTATTATAGTCATGAGTCCCGGCCTCCAAGAGCTCCCCTTTGATTTCTTTCGGACTAAACTCCGTAAAAATCATATCTATGACTATCGAATCCTTTACCGACAGATTTGTCAGTGTCACCGTAATTACACCCTCGGAGTCCTTTGATACAGATTCCTGAAGGTCGGGAACCATATACCCCTTTTCTTCACCGATCATATCTGCTTCAACAAAGCTGTCCAATCGTGTTGCATTCTGGTGATACTGATACATATGGAAGACATGGTAGGTCGGAGTCAGCAGCATTTTTTCACTGTCCGTAAGGATCACGGATTGTAATACATTGATCATTTGTGCAATATTGGCCATCTTCACCCGATCCGAATGCTTATTGAAAATATTCAGGGATATTCCTGCTACCAAGGCATCCCGCATTGTATTCTGCTGATATAGGAAGCCCGGATTCGTACCGGGTTCCACTGTGAACCAGCAGCCCCATTCATCAACGATCATTCCAATCTTTTTATCCGGATCATACTGATCCATGATGGATCCGTGATTGTTAATCAGTGTCTCGATATAAAGTGCCTTTGCAAGCGTCTTGTACCATGTTGCATCATCAAACTCCGTAGCGCTTCCTTTCTTCTCCCAGCCTTCCGGATGAACATAGTAATGGAGGGACAGTCCGTCCATTAAGCCGTGAAATTCCGGCAGGCAGTGACGATGTGTCGTTTGCAGCACTCCTTTGGTCCATTCGTAATCATCCACATTGGCACCGCCGCATACCTTAAAGATCGGCTTATCAGGATGATAATTTCTGATAAAGGTCTGATACCTGCGGTATTCATTGGCATAATATTCGGGTGTCATATTGCCTCTGCAACCCCAATTCTCATTGCCGACACCGAAGTAATCCACTTTCCAGGCATTCTCCCGTCCGTTCCTTCTTCTCAGATCAGCCATTGGTGATACCCCATCAAACGTCATATATTCTACCCATTCTGACATTTCCTGAACTGTTCCGCTCCCGAGGTTGCCATTTACGTAAGTCTTACACCCTAATTGATCGCACAATTCCATAAATTCATGGGTTCCAAAACTGTTGTCCTCGACCACACCACCCCAATGGGTGTTGATCATCTTCTTGCGGGTTTCCTTCGGCCCAATCCCGTCCTTCCAATGATACTCATCCGCAAAACAACCGCCGGGCCACCGGAGCACAGGTATCCTCATCTCCTTCAAGGCGTTGACGACATCATTCCTCATGCCATTGGTATTGGGTATCTCCGATTTCTCTCCCACATAGATTCCTTCGTAAATTCCCTTGCCAAGATGCTCGGCAAAATGCCCATAGATTTCTTCATTGATTCTGCCCAACTCCTTTTTCTCATTTATGACCAGCTTTGCCATAGTAAGATCCCTTCCCTTTCTCCTATCCATTCTCTTTCAATAAGGTATATGCGTGAATTCACAAGGGGTCGTCAATCTATTGCCTCCAGATTACTTCCCCAGATGCTTTGACCGTTTTCTGCAGAAGCTGCAGTAAAGGTCATGACCTGTTTCTTTCCGAATTCATCATAAGCCTTTGCGCATACACCCCGGTATGTAATATCGTCGATGATTAAATCTATCTTATTTTTCTCATATAGCTTCCACTCCCCGGTTACCGCACCATCGATGGTTCCATCCTTATAGAGGGTGATTTCCTCGGAAGCCTTGATCATATCACTGATCTCTCTTCCGTGATTGATGTATTTATATACCCCTGCCACTTCAGACTTCTTGTATTCTCCAATTGTCTCACCGGTATATCGATAGGGAAGAATCACAGGCCAACCGTCCCCATTGAAGAACATCTGATGTACCCTGATCTGATGAAATTCTCCCTTCTTCTCAAATCTTGTATGGAAGATAATAAAATACTTCCCGCTTACTTCGTCATAAATCGTAGAATTATGCCCGGGAGAAACCAGACCCGTTCGGTCGGCACCCTCTTCCCCTTCTCTGATACTCCACTTATAATTGCCCATCAGCTTTAGTCCGAACTTCTGAGCTGCTTTGTCATCAAAGAAGGTCCCGTTCGCTCCCTTACATTCGATCATATCCGTTCCATCCACATCGTAGAATGGACCGTCCGGATTCTTTGAACGGCAGACTCTGATGTTATATCCGCCGTCTGCTGCCAATCCTCCGAAGGAAAGAAACATATAATAATATTTCGTGTCAGGATTATACTGTACATAGGAACCTTCTATCCTCAGGTGGTTTCCGCCGAGTATCTTTTTCCCGTATCCCTTTTCCAAAGGGAAGCCCGTCTCCGGATTAAGTTCCAGCACATAAATTCCACCCGAATAAGAACCGTACATCATGAAAAGCCTGCCTTGCTGATCATAATACACGCAGGGATCAACCACATTCGGATAGACCGTCGCATCATAAAAATCACCATTTTCACTCGGTGTAGTCGTCATTCCGGATTTTAATATAATACCGAGATTCTTATAAGGCCCTTCAATCTTGTCGGACACTGCTATTCCCAGGCAAGCCAACGGTGAGCTGCCTTCACAGTTGCAGTAATACATATAAAATCTGCCATCCTTCTGTTGAATTACATCCGGAGCCCAGAAGGTACGGGTCTTTGCCCAGGTAAAGGCCTCTTTCATCTCCTTCAGCGGATCCCGAATGATCGGATTCGATTTATTGACACCATCCCCGATCATGGTCCAGTTCATCAGGTCCTCGGTCTTTGCAGCAGCCAGATGTGATCCGAAGACATAATAAGTATTTTCGTATTTTACAATAGACGGATCATGGACCGACACATTCTTAAAATCATAATTGATCTCTTTCTCTGCCTTCAGCTTTATTGTTTCATAGCTTTCTTTTCCGCTGCAGGAACATAATATCAAAGCCATCCCCGTTAAAAATAATAACATTCTCTTCTTCCCCATACTCTCTCCTTACCTAAGACCTGTATCAAGGCATACTATCCCTAAAATGATCCCCTGTGGTATTCTGTCTTTTCAGAATATCTCGTCGGAAGATTATATAATAAAGTGCGGAAAGCCGTCCTCATCCCAGTCAAGCTTCATAAGCATCGTATGTCTATTGGGATTATACAGAGGATTTCCTCCGATAATCTTCTCCGTTCTCGCATGGTATACACAGATCTCATTTCCATCCGAATCAACAGTAAAGGAATTATGTCCGGGGCCATAGATCCCTTTTTCGGGAACTGATTTCAGAATCGGATACCGTTCCTTGCTCCAGGCATTCGGATCCAAAACATCCTCATTTTCATCGATTGACAGCATTCCCATGCAATAGTTTGCACCGGTATCACTGGCTGAATAGGTCAAAAAAATCTTCCCGTTTCTCTTCAGCACTGCAGGGCCTTCGTTTACCCAATACCCCCTTCTTTCCCAATCATAATCCGGTGTAGAAAGCAGCACCTGAATTGTCTTTAGGCGAACAGGAGATGCCATCTCAGCTATGTACAAATTAGAAATCTGATTTCCGACACCGACCTTCTCAGCCCAGACATAGTAATAGGTTCCTTGATTCTCGAATACCGTACCATCCAGAGAAAAAGCCCGAAAGGAAAACTCGTCTTCTTCGGAGCACTGCATCATCCCTTTCTCAATCCAAGAATCCGTAAGCGGATCCTCTCCTGTGCATTCCAGCACGTAGGGTCTGATTTTCCAGATATCCTCGGCGCCCCCGGCCGAAAAATAGACATACCATTTTCCCTGCACCAAGTGGAGTTCAGGCGCCCAGATATGACACCCCATAGGCCCTTTGTCATGCTTTCTCCAGATCATCTTTTCTTCGGCTTCAGCAAGGCCTTCCAAGGATTCTGATTTTCTTAAAATAATGCCGTCATACGCCGGAATAGATGCAGTAAAGTAATAAATTCCGTTTTCATGCTTATAAATATAAGGATCTGCTCTCTGTAAGATCCATGGCTGGTTGATTTTTAGATTTGTTGTAGTCATCCCTGTCTCCTTCTTGCTATCTCTAATAGCTTCTATTAATTCATGTCAGTATAAATTATTTTAGCATACACTAAAATAAATAGCAAGAAACAATTTTATTACTGATATTTATCCGTAAAGTTGGAAATACACATAGGAAAACCTCTTCATTTAAACAAATAAGTAAAATAGTTATCATAAACAAAAAGAAACTCCTATAGAAATTGTATGTGATAAGCAACCATTTCTATAGGAGTTTCTTTTATAGCCTTGCAGCAAATATTGTTACAGCAGCACTTAGGTAATGCTGTTTAACCTTATTATTTATTTTGGCTTAATGCATTTTCCACTGCTTTTAGGATCGCCTTACTGGTTGTAGTGGCGCCGGATACCACATCTACATCAACTTTCTGCTCGGTTAGGATCGTATCAATCACACCCTCCGCAGCCTTGGCCTGTTTGCTTTTATTACCATGGGATAACTTGATCTCTTCAATCCTATGGTTTTTAACAGTAACCTCTGCATGGTAAGTATACTGTCCGTAGGCAAATTCGCCTTGATACACCCCATCCTCCAGCTGGTCCAAATTCACGTTCTGAATAGACATCTGGCGGATGTCTTCATAGCTCCTCTCCGGCAAAATTACAAAAAATAAAATTGCTGTTAAAAGGCCTGCCAGAAGTACTGACGAGAGAATGATGATACATTTTTTTCCGTTTTTCATAATAAAATCCTCCAACTCTTTCTAAGATAGGAGCATTTTATTCGTTCTTACTCAGTAATACCATCAGGAAAGCGGTTGATTTATCAGGAAATCTTCTCATACTTTTGTATGATTACGACAGAGATTCACTAATTCTATTCTGTTTCTAATACCCATTTTCTTATAAATATGATGTACATGTGTCTTGACCGTCGGAAGTGAAATAATCAATCGGGCACCTATATCATTATAGGTTTGGCCATCGAGGAGCAGCCGGATGATTTCCTGTTCCCTGCCTGTAATACTATATTCCACCCATAGGCTCGCAGGTTCAGCCTCAATATCCGCTGTACTGCTTTCACCCGTACCATCCTCCGCTGTTCTGTCCTCGGTTGAAGCTTCAAATAATACACTGTAGTTCTTAATCATATAATAGAGACCCATGCTGCTCAGTACAAAATAAAACAAAAATACAGACAGCAAACCATAGGGAAAGTAATTGCCGATTCCCGGGATTCGTTCGATAAATAGATCGAGGATTAATATGGGGACCATCATCAGAGAAAAAGCAACAATTCTTCGAACGACCAATCTGACGGTACCATTCTCTATATGATCCATATTCGAAAGTAAATCCAGAATATTATATAAAATAAAACCAAAAAGTACGGTCTCTGCCATCCACAGCATAAACCTTTCTCCGGTTATCATATATAA
>JAEZLY010000113.1 GCA_023414985.1 Bacillota bacterium
TTTCCCGGCTTATCTGGCTTCCAGACTCTCCGCTTTCTATGAGAGAGCCGGCTTTATGCAGAATTTAAACTGGACCGAAGGCAGCGTATCCATCATCGGAGCCGTATCCCCTCAGGGCGGTGACTTCTCCGAGCCTGTAACCCAGAATACCAAGCGTTTTGTACGCTGCTTCTGGGCACTTGATAAATCTCTTGCGTATGCAAGACACTTCCCTGCGATCCAGTGGCTGACCAGCTACAGCGAATATTTGAACGACCTCGCTCCCTGGTATACCAAAAATGTCGGTGAAGATTTTGTAGAATGCCGTAATCAGGTCCTAAGCATCCTTACCCAGGAAAGTCAGCTGAATGAAATCGTAAAGCTGATCGGTAGTGATGTACTTCCCGATGACCAGAAGCTGGTGCTTGAAATTGCCAGAGTCATCCGTCTCGGCTTTGTTCAGCAGAATGCTTACCACCCTTCCGATACTTATGTACCGATGGCAAAGCAGCTGAAGATGATGCAAACCATCCTATACTTGTATCAGAAGTCCAGACAGCTTATTGATTTAAATATGCCGATGTCTTTGCTGAAGGAAGAACAGGTATTTGATAAGATTATTTCCATTAAATATGATGTTGCTAATAATGAATTAAATAAATTCGATGATTATAAGGTCATGATTGATGAATTCTATAACAAGATCATGGCAAAGAATGCCTAAAGGACAAGGAGGGAATTAAATGTCGATAGAATATTTAGGACTTAGTGAAATTAATGGCCCCCTGATTGTTCTTGAGGGTATTCGAGATGCATCCTTTGACGAGATTGTGGAATTAACCGTGGAAGGTAACAAGAAAAAGCTCGGACGAATCGTAGAATTATATGAGGATAAGGCTGTTATTCAGGTATTCCAGGGTACAGAGGATATGTCCCTGTTCAATACCCATACCAAGTTGACAGGACATCCGATGGAGGTAGCACTCTCTCCCGAGATACTCGGCCGTGTATTTAACGGTGTCGGTCAGCCCATTGACGGACTCGGTAATATCGTTTCAGAAACAAAAAGAGATATCAATGGTCAGCCTTTGAACCCCTGTACCAGAGAATATCCGAGAAACTATATCAAGACAGGTATTTCTGCGATTGATGCTCTTACTACACTGATCCGCGGTCAGAAGCTTCCGATCTTCTCCGGCAATGGTCTTCCCCACGATCAGCTGGCGGCACAGATTGTAAAGCAGGCTTCCTTAGGAGAAGGCTCCGAGGAGGAATTTGCGATTGTATTCGCAGCAATGGGTGTAAAACATGACGTTGCTGACTTCTTCCGCCGTACCTTTGAAGAAAGCGGAGCAAGCTCCCACGTTGTTATGTATTTGAACCTGGCAAATGATCCTGTGGTTGAACGTCTGATAACCCCTAAGGTTGCGCTGACCGCCGCAGAATACCTTGCTTTCGAGAAAGGAATGCATATTCTCGTTATTCTTACGGATATGACCTCCTTTGCAGAGGCGATGCGTGAGGTTTCCTCCTCCAAAGGAGAGATTCCTTCAAGAAAAGGTTATCCCGGATACTTATACAGTGAATTGGCTACCATTTACGAAAGAGCCGGTATTGTTCATAACTGCAGCGGCTCTGTAACACAGATACCGATTTTGACCATGCCCAATGATGATATTACCCATCCTATCCCCGATCTTACCGGATATATTACGGAAGGCCAGATCGTTTTGGATCGATCCCTTCATCAAAAGGCCATCTACCCTCCGATCAGTATTCTGCCTTCTCTGTCACGTCTTATGAAAGACGGTATCGGTAAAGGCTATACCCGCGAGGATCATCAGGACCTTGCCAACCAGCTCTTCTCCTCATACGCACGTGTAGGTGATGCAAGAGCGCTTGCAAGCGTAATCGGTGAAGATGAATTATCTCCTATCGATAAACTGTACTTAAAGTTCGGTATTGCGATGGAGCAGGAATTCATTGCGCAGGGTATGCATGAAGATCGTACGATACTGCAGACACTGGATAAGGGCTGGGAGCTGCTTGGAATTCTTCCCAGAGAAGAGCTTGACCGTATTGATACAAAGGTTTTGGATCAGTATTATAAACCCAGAAACGCTGTAAACGAATAGAGGTGATCCCATGAATCCGAATACCTTTCCTACCAAGGGTAATTTAATGCTGGCTAAGAATTCTCTTAAACTTGCAAAGCAGGGTTACGAATTGATGGATAAAAAACGTAATATTCTGATGCATGAGCTTATGGAGCTGATCGATACGGCAAAGGATGTGCAGCAGGAAATCGACTCCACCTTCTCTTCTGCTTATCTTTCCTTGCAGAAGGCGAATATTGAGATGGGCATCCTCAACGTTCAGGAGATCAGTAATACCATACCTGAGGAAGGCTCCATAGAGATTAAGCAGCGAAGCATCATGGGAACGGAGATTCCCCTGGTGGAGTATGACAACTCCGTTAGTAAGCCCACCTATGCTTTCTTTCAGACAAAGCTCTCCCTGGATGAAGCAACCAAACGTTTCATCAAGGTAAAGGAGCTGACGATCCGTCTTTCCAGCATTGAGAACTCCGCTTACAGACTTGCTACCAATATCAATAAGACTCAGAAACGTGCCAATGCGTTAAAGAATATCACGATTCCTTACTATACCTCTCTCCTGTCTGAGATTCAGAATGCTCTGGAGGAAAAAGAGCGGGAGGAATTTACCAGACTGAAGGTAATCAAGCGCCGCCAGACGGCAGGGTAATAGAAGGATTATGATTAACAAACCCATATGAATGGGTTATGCGATTAAGACTATAAGTAAGAGAGAATGTTATCCTCCCCTCTAAAGGAGATAAGGACAACATTCTCTCTATTTCATACCCAGTGCAAAACCCGGGATTTACTTCTTATACAAAAAGGCACCATCTCACGCCGTACTGATCTATTAAGTCTGTCATCAACGGACTAAATTCACAAGGGCCTAAAGGAAATAGGATTTGGCTCCCATCTTTCAGTAACTCGTAAGCCTTTCTTACCATAGTTTCATTTCCTTCTCCATAGTGCAGGCAAAACTGCATCGTGTTACCTGTAACTAACGAAGCTTCATTTGTCTCAGCTATAGCTAAGGTGTGTCCGCAGATATCAAGCTCAGCATGATAAAATGTGTCATCTGAGCTTTTTATATGATAACCCAACGTAGCATCAAATGCTTTCCTATACAGCTCTACAGCCTGTCCGCTTCCTTTCGTATAAATCTGCATCATTGATCTTTTCATAATACGCCTCCATCATCAAATTAATCATTAGCCAAATGTATCAATCCTTGTTCACAATAAAATCACTTACAGATTAATATCTATTTCTTCTTAAATATAGTCTATTGGAATATTATAGCATAAGTGAAAAAAACAAACAATTGTTCTGTTATTTGATTATTTCATTTGATCCTATTGTTTTTACCCTAATGGTTTTGATCATATCCATTGATTGTATTCATTGATTGTATTCATTGATTGTTTGCAATGATCTATTTATATTCATCGCTTAGAAATGATATCTTATGTACTTGATATCATTATTCTTTTGTGTAATGATTTTGTTCAGAAAAAAAATAATAAAATTATCTCTGTGAACGTATATTATTTTTCTATCTACACATAATAATATCGGATACGACATCAGAGCTTTAATTGCATGATGATCACAGACCTAAATTCGAATAAACTCAGTCGTATCCAAAAAAAAAGAATATAGAGAGCATGTAATTTCGTCTCAAGAATTACAATGCTGCACTGTTCTTGGAGAGTAGGGAGATGATTGCTTTTGGACAGTCTTAACGTTCTAGATAATAATCTTTCGATCAAATTGAATAATGCATGAAAAATTTGAGACACCAGTAATAGAAGGGGATGTTTTTTAACATCCCCTTCTATTATTTTTGCATCCTAATTTTTTGTTATTTTTATTATTTAAGTTTTTATCCTCTGCTCTGTTGCATATCATAGCCAGTCGGACTCTGGAAGATTCTCAGTCCGAATTCCTCTGCAATCGAAAAAATGTGATCAAAGATATCCGATTGTATTCTTTCATAATTCTCCCACTTTGTATCATCTGCGAAAGCGTAGATTTCCAAGGGAAGACCGTTCTCTCCCTGGGGAAGCTGACGTACCATCTGAGTCATTCCCGTATGGAGCTGCGGATTGTTTTTTAAATAATTTTCGATATAGACCCGGAAGGTTCCGATATTCGTCAACTGTCTTTTATTAATAATCAGATCATCCTCGGAAATATGCTTTTTATTGTAATACTTTAGCTCTGTTTCCTTTTCCTCAATATATTCCTTCAATAATTCAATTCTTTTAAATTTATCAATCATCTCCTGCGTACAGAAGCAGATACTGTTGACGTCAATCAATACGGAACGCTTGATCCGCCTTCCGCCAAACTGTGTCATGCCGCGCCAGTTTTTAAAGGAATCTGAAACCAACGCATAAGCCGGAATCGTTACGATGGTTTTATCAAAATTCTGTACCTTCACGGTATTTAAGGTAATGTCAATGACATCTCCGTCAGCACCATATTTTGCCATTTCAATCCAATCTCCGATGCGCAGCATATCATTGGAGGTTAATTGAATTCCGGCTATAAAGCCCAGAATTGAATCCTTGAACACAAAGGAAAATACAGCTGCCAGAGCACCGACGCCTCCGATCAGATATAAGGGATTCTGCTTCATCAGGATACCCACTACAATAATTCCTACAACGATATAAAATACAATTTTTACAACCTGAAGCAGACCTTTGATTGGACGAACCTTTGAGATCGGATAACTGCGATAGATATCATCTATCGCATCCAGAAGTGCTCCGAGGACAAAAAGTGCTATGATACAGATATAAACCGCACAGCCTTGTTGAATATAGACTCTGATATGTTTTGGAAAGGCTGAGGAAAAAAGATATACGATAATGCCCGGTGCGATGTTCGTAAGCCTGGAAAATACCTTGCGTTCATACATGATTTTATCCCACTGGTGTTTATTGTGAGCTATGATTTTCTTCAAAACTCTTAATATGATATTCTTAAGGATGATATTCACCATAATACAGGTAAGTAAAATGATGACCACAATGATTGTATAGGAAAGGTAAGTCTCCAGCCGTTCATTCATGTTTCTGCTTTCCAGCAGGTTTTTGATATTATCTATCATGGTGATAGTCAACTCCTCTTCTTGAATCTGTCCTTCCTTATTTTACTATTGATTGTACTCGCTGTCAAATCCAAGCGGACGACCATTTTTTCAAAAAGACAATGAATCATAAATATAGCTGAATCATATGTTCAATATAACCTTCCGTATTGTTGTATTTTAACCGAATTATAATGACCGGCCTTCCAGAATATGCTATACTTACTCTACTGCTTTACGATTTCTGCCGGGTTAAACCCCGTTGATTTGTCACTGTAAAGCATAAAGAATTAATTATTAGGAACTATAATTTTAGCAAGATTAATCAAGGAGGTGTACTCATGTGGTTTTCAAAATCACAAAATGATGTTGTAAAAGAATTCGGTGTTAATCCTGCCAATGGCCTCTCCACAGCGGAAGCAAAAACCCGTCTGGAGAAATATGGTTTCAATAAGTTAAAGGGAAAGCCGAAGAAAAGCATCGTTTCCCTGTTCTTCTCACAGCTTAAGGATATGCTGATTTATGTATTGCTGGCATCGGCAGTGATAACCTTTGTCATCAAAGAATACGCTGATTCAGCAATCATTTTGATCGTCATTCTATTGAACGCCGCTATCGGTGTTTTTCAGGAATATAAGGCGGAGAAAGCCGTGGAAGCTCTTCAGAAGATGACGACTCCAAAATCTGTCGTCAGACGTGACGGTACGATTCAGGAAATCAATTCCGAAGAAGTTGTTCCCGGAGATATTGTGATCCTGGATGCAGGAAGGTTTGTACCGGCGGACTTGAGGCTGATCGAAAGTGCTAATCTTCAGATCGAAGAGTCCGCATTAACCGGAGAATCTGTTCCATCCAATAAAGATGCTTCTGCCATCTTCCCGGATCCCAAGACTCCTGTCGGTGACAAGTCCAATATGGCTTTCCTGTCCACCCTTGTGACCTACGGCCGAGGAGAAGGTGTTGTTGTCGCTACTGCGATGGA
>JAEZLY010000180.1 GCA_023414985.1 Bacillota bacterium
TAAATGCGTATGCTCTTTCATAATTGGACTCCCCCTCCAATTATGATCACCAAAGAGAAGTTAAATACTTATCCTCCCCTTTTTTAGTAGACAACCCACTACAATGGCGTAGTGGGTTGTTTGCTTATCTATTATTTCACTATTACCCAATAATAGATCACTTTTACTTTTTTCTCTTTGGTTCGATTAATAATGATTGAGTATTTTTTTTGAGTTTTATCTGAGGCAGTTACAGTAATATAGAATTTGTTAATTCCTACTTTCAGGCTATATGTTCCATTTCCGGTTACTTTAGCAGATTTATCTACAGGTGTTGCAACTATTTTGACCTTAGATGTATTATAGGAAGCTACTAAATCATATGTAGTTCGATCGGTATCACACATATACTCATTAACTACCAAAGAGCTTAATTTTGCAGATGGTTTCGATCTGATCACGTTTAATGTATAATTCTTTTTATCTCCATTTTCAGCAACTAATGTTATTTTTATTTTATTAGCTCCGATTTTCAATTTAAAATTGGAGTCCATACTATTATTAAATAACACATTATCATATATTACATCGGTGGCCGGAAACATAATAACAATGGAAGAAATATCATACGAAACATCGACTTTATAATTCGATGAATAGGAATCGTAACTCACATCCTCTGATCCTGTTTCATTCCCATTATTATCAAGTTTAATAATACTAAAGTAGTCAAAACTGGTAACCGAGGATTTTTCCCGATTAATAATTAATGTGAACGTTTTCTTAAGTCCACTTTTTGATAATACTGTAATTTCAAACTTATTTTCTCCGGTTTGTAAGTCAACACCCTTACTAAATTTTCGTGGGAGGGATAAAGGTACCAGACTATTTGTATCCATTGAGATAATAACAGAACTTACGTCGTTGCCGACATTTACTGTATAGCTATCCCTGCTTTCAGCAAATTCTTGATATTCAATTGTCTTATGATCATCGCTGTTTTGAATGTTAATCTCTGTTACGTCATTATTGTCATCAGGGTTGCTAGCTCTGGTCACCGTAAAAGTATACACTTTGTCATAACCGGTCAGTTGATATTCAAGTACGTTTACTCCCACATTTAACTCATAGTCTTTATGATTTTTAATTGTTTCGTCTCCTTTGTCTATCAATTCACAAATACTGATTTTAGACACTTCATACTCTACATTTGCTGTATACTTCATGGTATTTAGACGAAAATCACAGTAATCCGAACCATCTCCATCTTCTGCATAATATGGAATTCCTTCCTTGTCTTGACCAATTAAACTAACTAATATCGTATCTGATGCAAATGCGACGGAATAGGTTCCTAAAGCAAGTGATATAACCAATAACAAGAATACTAATTTTTTCATTTAATCTCCTCTTCTAGTAAGGATCAATTACAAAGGTTAACTGAATATCACTATAAAATGCTATTAATAAAATCTACCGGGAACATTGTTCTCTGTGAAGTTTCTTCTATACTCAGCCCCTGTGCCAAAAATCGCTTTGCAACACAAGCCATGCTTTCAGAAACTTCGATAATATGTTGATCGTAATCATAAAATCTCATAACACGCTGACCCCACGGATATTCTTTGGCCTCATGGATAAATTCAATACCATCTATCTTTTTGATTTTTTCCTGCCAGTGCTCCAAATCTTCTACTTCAAAATAAAGCTGAAAGTTATTGGGACGTGGTTGAATCCTAAGGGCTTCCCCCACTAGTTCTTCATAATTGGATTGTAGTGACAATCCTCTATCAAAAGAAACATGCACCCCTAAATCCATTAGAATTTTTTGTTCCATGACCTTCTCATAAAAAAATTTTGACTTTTCCATGTCCGTTACAGCAATCAAAGTACCTTGGTATTGCATATAATCACTCCTTCTGGTTTTTCTTTATTGTATCTCAGAATTTAGCAATCTCACTGTAAAAATCGGACATGTTATCCTGATATTTCTGTGGGGTAATGCCACAGATAGATTTGAACTCATGGATAAAGTGTGGCATATCATAAAATCCGGTTTGAAGGTAGACCTGAGTGATACTATGCTGCGGTTGTCTTAAAAGCCGGATTGCTTTATTAATACGAACAAGACGAGAAAATGACTTAATGCTCACCCCTAAGTACTCCTCAAAAATCCGTCCCAAATGCCTCTCACTGAAAAATATGTTGTGGGATAATTCTTTGACGGATGCTTGTCCACCACTACTAAGAATTATTTGATTTGCCGCAGAAAATTCAGGACGATACAAAACCGTTTTCAAGTGTGCAAGAAACAGCTTGTCAATTTCACCAACGAGGCTATGTATATCCGGAGCATTTTCCAAATGCTGTGCCATAAGCCTATTCATTGCAGGATTAACATCCTCAAATGAGAATATACAATTAGTCAGTTCCTTCTGGGTCATTCCGCTGAACGCATAATACCCTGCCGGTTGAAATTCTACGATAAATAATAGCTTAAATTGGTTGGCATCACTGCCGACACAGATGGGTTTTGTCATTGGACCAAACAAGTTACAAAAAGTCTTGTTCCCATCGCTTGACAGTACCAACGTGGCACTTCCATGCGGCATAATGGTATAATTATTGGACATCATGCCTTTGATTGGAAAGGTAATGGTATAATTTGAGATCCATTTCTTTAAAGCTGGATGCGGCAAGAGATAAACATAGTCATCTTCCTTTATTAAAGTGCGATAAGTTTCATGAAAGGTTGGTATATTTTTCTTTGAAATCATAAGATACCCCATATTGCATATTCATGAGAAATATGCTGTAGTGTTATATTATCTCTCTTCCGGGAGGCTAACACACCGTGTTCACGATTATTCCTGAAGTTATTTTACCATTTAATCCCTTTATATACAATCGAACATAATATTAATTCCGGTTACATCTTCGCGGTTTTCCCATGCCCCTCCCCTTTTTAGTAAACAACCCACTACAATGGCGTAGTGGGTTGTTTACTGTGTAAATGTGGGTTGTTTACTCCCCCAGGGGCAATGCTGTCAGGGGTGCTTTGCTCATATGGCCTATATAGAAAAATCTTATTAATTATATTTGGAACTTCAGCGGCTTGCTCTAAGAACATTAAATGAATTGTAGATATCTAGTATACCATAACCCCAATCTTTATTCGGATATTGCAAATTTGTGTTTTGAACTGCTCCTCTGATTAAGAATTTTTTGATAGCTACCGTAGAAATTCCTATATAGTTTCCCTTTACTATTCCCCATTCCAGCATTAAGGCTGTTATTCCTGCTGTGTGAGCAGCACTGGAGCTGGTCCCTGTTGAATAACTAAAGCCATGATCCAGAGTCGGGCTTTGAATATTAACTCCGGGTGCAGCTAATTCAGGTTTAATTTTATTAGCGGCACTGAAGCCTTTTCCCGAATTCGGATATAACCTGCCGCTTACAGGATCATAGGCAGTAACTGTAATTGGATTGTCAGAATTTCCTGGTGATGTTATTGTTGTATACGGATTAGACCCCATAAAATAAGTTCCAGCTGAAATAAAATTATCCGAGGGCAGCCAGATATGAAAGCTTGCCTTTAAATCACCTACAGCGTATACGTTCATACGCCATACACCGGGAGTTGGAGTTTTAAAGCGCAATAAGATTAATTGTTCTCCCGTAGTTGATTCCAGATATTGATAATCTATCGCTATGGAAGTTCTATCAAATATAAAGGAAATATCTCTATGCAGTAATATTTTATCAACAATTCTAGGTATGTATTCTCCGGAAGGAGTTGTTATATCTATCGAATAAGACCCTGGCGGATCTCCCCATAGTTCCATGATAAAACCGTTAACACTTTCTGCCTTATCTACAATAAATTCAACCGTCTGCACACCTGTCCGCGATGCTATTTCACCATAATAATGTCTTTGGTTCATTCCTTCGTTTCCACCTGCAACGGTGATACATACCCCCGGAAAATTTCCTGCGACTGATAATAAAGTGGATAAGGATCCTCTGCCGTGATGGCTTCCTTGTGAGGTACCTAGTCCCACGCAGATAGCAATCGGCCGATTCAGTTGTCTGGATATTCTGGTCAAGTATTGTATTCCCCACATAATATCATTTTCCTGATAGCAGATAGTATCATTAGGAATGTAAAAAAATTTTTTAAAATTCTCCTTAGCTTGTTTTAATTTAACGACGACTAATTCGGAATCCGGTGCAACACCGCTGAACGTGTCCTTCTTTACCTCTGCTCCGGCTGCAATACCTGCTAACATAGTCCCATGTCCATCATCATCCCGGCTGGGCACTATGTCATATGGATTTTGACTTAATAACGCCTGGTTAATTTGTTCTCTTTTATATTCCGTACCAAAATAAGCCGGTTCTCCATATATAATACCTTCACCATAAACGGCACCGCCTGGATATTGATTTTCACTGTCAATGGTCTGATCCCAAATAGAAATTATCCTGGTGGTACCATCGCTATTCATAAAGATTGGGTTGGTGTAGTCAATACCGGTATCAACAAAGCCAAGTAAAACACCCTGTCCTCTTAAATTTAAGGCTGGAAGATTACGAATTTTTGTAACGCCGGAAGCATCTAAGCTATCATCTCTATTCAATCCATAATAACTAGGCATTGCTGAATAACCAAATCGACTGATACTGCTATTATCGATTTGTTTGGCCGGAATATATATAATTGCAAAACGGTTATTCATAATATGCACGGAATCCTTCTGATACGTTTTTAAAATCGGTTCATTCCTGTCGTATTCAATAATTAAATCAAAAAAGTCATTACTTGTGATCTTATAGCGATTTTCCGGAGTCATCGTTTTATTATCCTCCTGTTTATGGTAATAAAAATGGAAATGATATCAATATCTAATACTCGTTATGGAATGAATCGTAAAAAATATGAATTTATCAGGGAGGCTGAATACCGCCCCTTAGGGTGTCGAAAATATTATAGATATCTAAAATACCGTATCCCCAATCCCTGTTGGGGTACTCAACGTCCATATTTCTCCGGCCTCCTCGTATTATCATATTTTTGATATTTATCGTAGACATATTTCTTAAATTATCCTTCACGATCCCCCATTCCAATAGCAAAGCATTCACACCAGCGGTATGCGCTGCAGCCGGGCTGGTTCCTGAAACTGTCACAAAGCCCTTATCAACGGACGGGCATCTCACATCGACACCGGGTGCCGCTATCTCTGGTTTTACATCCCCTGTACGTGTATACCCTCTGCTTGCATCAATATAAAGCACATCATCAATCGCATTATATGATGTCACAGTAATTGGTATCGCAGCGTTGCCTAAGGAAAGAATCGTAGTATATGGATTAGATTCAATAAAATACGTATTATCCGATATAAAGCCTGACATAGGCAGCCAGATATGAAATTCTGATTGAAATTTTCCCCTGCTGTATACTTTGAATTTCCATATTCCAGGGGACGGATTCCGGAATCTGACCAATATCAGCTGATCTCCGCCCTTTGCTTCTACCATTTGATAATCGACAAATATTGTAGCCTGCTCAAAAACAAAAGTAAAGTATCTGTTTTCGTTGAATCTGGCTTCGATTCTCGGAACAAATTCACCGGTTGGAGATAATATATCAATAGAAAAGATTCTGGGCGAAGAACCCCATAATTCCATGGAAAAACCCGCTTCATTTTCTCCAACATTAAGCTCCACACTTTGATATTCGTCATTGGGAGCTATGACTCCATAAAAATGCCGTCTCGCATTTCCTTCATTTCCCGCCGCAACAACGAGCGAAACTCCAATGTTATCAGCCTGAAATGACAAATAATTACTAAGTATGTCACTGCCATCATGGGCACCCTGTGATGTACCTAAAGCAATACATATAGAAATAGGACGATTTAATTCTACCGCCACGCTCAAAATGTATCTAATGGCAAATATGATATCATTTTCCTGATAACATACGGCTGTTTCCGGAATCCGAAAAAAATCCTTCAGATAAGGCTTCGCCTGCTTCAGTTTCACAACAACAAGCTCAGAATCCGGAGCAATTCCAAAGAAATCATTTTTGGGGTCCTCATTGCCGGCTGCTATTCCTGCCAGCATGGTGCCATGTCCTATCTCATCGTTAGTAGGTATTACGGATAACGGATTCTCACTTTTGAGTGCATCATTAATTTGGTCACGTATATATTCTGTTCCATAGAAGATATTTTCCGGATAATTTTCACTATTAGTGGTCTGATCCCAGATGGAAACTATCCGAGTGGTATTGTCGGCATATGTAAAAATCGGATTGGTATAATCAATCCCAGAATCAATAATTCCTACCAATACCCCTTTGCCTCTCAAATTGAGGAAAGGGATGTTGCGAATCCTGGCTATGCCACTTTTCTCGGCGTTGATATCGCTGATGAGTCCATATAAAGACGGCATGACAGAATAGCCCTTCATCACAATAATATTGTCAGTAATTTGATTAAGTGGGACATGAACCACCGCATTAAAAAAATCAATTATTTGAACTGTAGCATCCGTATAATCCTTGAGCAGTGCTTCATTGCCATTATAATTAATTAACAAATCTGCATATTCATTGCTGATAATTCTTTCTCTTTCCTCCGGTGTCATAACATCAGCCCTCTTTATTTGTTATTAAGCATTGTAAATATTCCGTTTACTAATATTATATCTTATTGGTTTTGCGGCAAGATTTGCGAAATAAGGTATTATAAAACAGTATATGTAATTTTATTACCAAACATGTTTTCTTGATGTAAGATGTAATAAAATGTTTCTACTGACCCAACTTCAATTTCATACTTCGACTTACGATGAAATATAAGTATACAATGGCGTAATGGGGGTTTTGTTTTTATATAATATATTTTGCATAACTAGTTTTAAAAACAGAAATACAAACATAGGATGATGTGGTTATCATTATTCATAGAAGGTAAATCGTATGAAGCAAATTAAGCAAATTAAAATCATGATGTTCAGTAAAAGAAAAATTAAGAGAAACCTTTTAATTATAACAGCTTCAACCGTTGGTATCTATTTGCTTATCTCGCTGTATTTTGTTAACCATTTCTGTTTTCGCACGGAGATAAACAGTATTAATGTATCACTGAAAGCTCATGACGATCTATCACGAAACATAAATACGTTTATTAAGGATTATCAGCTGCAACTATTAGAAAGGAACGGAGAAACAGAGGTAATAACCAGTCAGGATATAGAAATGCAATGTAACAAAGACAATACACTGCTCCGGATTAATCGCATACAAAATCCTTTCATGTGGATCACCTCTTTATTTAAAAACAATAGGTATTACATAAAAGACCTATACGATTATAATCCTTCATTATTAGAAAGCAAAATCAGCAGCTTAAAATGTATAACCGGAGAAATTACAGAACCCCATAATGTGGATTTCAAATATTCCCACGGCACTTACGAAATCGTCAGCGAGATAAATGGAAATAAAATAAATAAAATTCGTTTCGCTAAAGTAGTAAATAAATATATATCCGAGGGAAGGCCTGTAATAGACCTAACCAGAATGCAGTGTTACGAAAATCCAAAGTTTACAATAAACTCGGACAAAACCTATCGAACAAAAAACAAATTAAATAGATATGTATCAGCAAGAATAACGTATCGATTTGGAAGTGCCACGGAACTACTGGATGGAACAACGATTCATGAGTGGCTTAATGTTGATGAGAATCTAGAGGTTTCAATCAGTAATGAAGAAGTTGCCAATTATATCAGTGCCCTAAGTAAAAAATACAACACTGTTGGAATAATTAGAGAATTTCAAGCGTCCACAGGTAAGAAAGTAGAATTAAAGGGTGGTCTTTATGGCTGGAAGATTGACAATGCTTCTGAAACAGAAGCATTACTCAATAATATTAAGCAAGCCGATGTAATTGAAAAAGAACCCCTTTATTTACAAAAGGCTTATTCCAGAGAAGGTAATGAAATAGGGAATACCTATGTTGAAATCAATATCTCAAAACAGCATCTGTGGTTTTACAAGAATGGAAAGTTGATTACCCAGGGATCTGTAGTAACAGGGAATCCAAACAGGGGGAATGCTACCGTACTCGGAGTCTATATGGTTAATTATAAACAAAAGGGAGCAACTTTATCGGGTCCCGGGTATGATGCGAAAGTAACCTACTGGATGCCCTTTTTCGGTAACATTGGTCTTCATGATGCCTCATGGAGATACCGTTTTGGAGGAGAAATTTATCAAAGAAACGGAACTCACGGATGTGTAAATGCACCGTTATATTTAGCAAAAACTGTTTTTGAAAATATCGAAGAGGGTACTCCTGTCATTATTTATCAGGAGTGAGTCGGAGATTTAGTCCTATGACCTCAGAGGCTTACTCCTTCAGCAGCTTATGTATCAAGGAATGTCCGGGGAATGCAATAGCATCGAATTGTATAATTATTGATCCCGATGAATGCTTCCTGTAACCCATTCATTAATCAGTCCATATTACGAACTAATTGTCTTACCTCTTCAGACTGAGATTTTTTCTCCATAATATCTACATACTCCTGCGTTAAGATAAATGCATAGCTTATTAAGGAGGTGATCTTATGTTAGGAACATTTTTAGCTCAATGTATCCATGCCTGTGGACTTCAAGGAAAAGAGTTGGCAAATTGCATTCACATGATGATGAATATGTAATTTTACCTATATACCATTCATTCAAAAGGCATCCAAACGGATGCCTTTTTGAAAGTTACATTATTGCTAAAGATACTTGTATATTTCATCAGTAAGACCATACTTCATTGCATTACTATACATAACGTTACGTGAGATTCATGAACTTTTTACATATAGTCGTAAAATGAAAAGGACCTCACTCCTCCTGGCACTTCATATACTCCTCCAGATATTCCTCCAGCTTTTGTTCCTCCCCCATCAGCTGATTATGGATATCACAGAGCTTCGTGTAATCACAGGCAATATCAGGACTTTCCATCAATACATTAATTCTGTCAATCTCCCTTTCGGCCTCTTCTATCAGCTTTTCAAGCTTTCTGGCTGCCTGCTCCTTTTTGTCCTGTGACTTCCTATCCAATGACCTCCCAGTTGGAGCTGTCTTCGGAGAATTTCTCTGTTCTGCCAACTGCTCGGAGGCTTCTACCCCCTCTATAGCAAGTTCTCTATCCGTATATTCCCGATAGCCGAAGGGATAATAATTTGCCTTACCCTTTTCAAATACCAGCAGAGAATCTGCCAGCTTCTCTACGAAATAACGATCATGGGATACGAACAGAACAGTGCCCTCATAGTTCATGAGCATATTCTCCAGCGCCTCCTTTCCAACGATGTCCATGTGATTCGTTGGCTCGTCCAGGATAAGCAGATTTGGTCTCTTCTTCAGAAGCTTAGCAAGACTTAAACGAACCTTCTCTCCTCCTGACAGCTGGCAGAGCTTTTTATATACCGTATCCTGGGTAAATAAAAAGCATCCAAGCGCCGAACGAGCCTCCGATAGAAGCATATCCGGATATTCTTCACAGAAATCCTCTAATACGGTCCTATCCTTCTCATTTTGGGTGAGTTGTTGGTCATAGTAACCCGGATCGATTTGAAATCCATAGGAAAAAGTCCCACCCAGCTGATCCACTTGTCTTACCAGTGTTTTCAGAAGGGTTGACTTTCCTATCCCATTTTCACCGATTACTGCAAGCCTCTGCCCCTTCTTTAGTTCAAAACTCACCTCACATAGCGGATTATCATAGCCAATCACAAGTCGGTTTACCTTCAGGACCTCCTGTCCTCCCTCCCTTAGCGGCTTAAATTCCGCATGGAAGGATTTTAAATCATATTTTTCAGGGGCCTCAATCCGATTCATGTGTTCGATCTGCTTTAGCTTTGATTTGGTCATGGCAACCTTGGTAGGATGATGCTTATACTTCTCAATTAATGTCATAAGCCTTTCGATTTCCTTCTGCTGCAGCTGGTAGTCCTTCTGCTGCTTATCCCAATTCATTCTCTTCTGTCTTACAAACGCCGAATAATTTCCCTGATACCGTATCATTTTCTTATGTTCGATTTCATAGGTCACCTCAGCTATCTTGTCAAGAAACATCCTGTCA
>JAEZLY010000217.1 GCA_023414985.1 Bacillota bacterium
GAGGAGCATGTCGCTGATATTCGGTTTATGACAACACTGGCCGGATACATCCATTGGAAGCTCACGGGGAAAAAGGTTCTTGGAGTCGGTGATGCTTCAGGTATGTTTCCAATTGATATCGCTACAAAGAAATTCAACCGAACTATGATTGACCAATTTAATGGATTGATTTCTGATAAAAACTTTTCCTGGAGACTGGAGGATATTCTGCCAGAGGTTCTGGTCGCAGGAGAGAGCGCAGGAACACTGTCGGAAGAGGGTGCGAGACTTCTGGATTGTTCGGGTGAATTATCTGCCGGCATTCCTTTGTGTCCTGCAGAGGGCGATGCCGGAACAGGTATGGCAGCTACGAACAGTGTAGCAAGGCGTACCGGAAATGTTTCAGCCGGAACCTCTGTCTTTGCAATGATCGTCCTGGAAAAGGAACTGTCAAAGGTATATCCGGAGATAGATCTTGTTACCACCCCTGCAGGAGATCTTGTTGCGATGGCTCATTCCAACAACTGTTCTTCAGATTTAAATGCCTGGGTAGGTTTGTTTGATGAATTTGCCAAGACACTGGGTGTAGAGGTGGATGCAGATAAGCTTTACGGTACCTTATACCGGAAGGCTCTGCAGGGAGACCCTGACTGCGGTGGACTGCTTGCCTACGGCTATCTCTCCGGCGAGCATATTACCGGTTTTGAGGAAGGACGTCCGTTATTTGTCCGGACTCCGGAAAGCAGGTTTAATCTCGCTAATTTCATGCGTGCTAATTTATTTACCTCATTGGGCGCTTTGAAGATCGGTCTTGACATCCTGCTGAAGCGGGAGGGTGTGGAACTGGACGAAATCCTGGGTCATGGCGGTCTGTTCAAGACCAAGGGTGTCGGACAGAAGATTATGGCTGCAGCTGTCAATGTACCGGTATCCGTAATGGAGACAGCGGGAGAAGGCGGAGCCTGGGGCATAGCCCTTTTGGCAGCTTATATGCTTCGCAAGGAGAAAGAGGAAGCCCTGATGGCGTATTTAAAAAATAGAGTATTTGCTGATAAGACAGGTACAAGTATTGCACCTGATCCTCAGGACGTCGAAGGCTTTGAAAGCTTTATGAAGCGTTATAGAAAAGGACTCGCAATCGAAAGAGCGGCGGTGGATTATTTGAATTAATCGTTATTTTGTCCCCAAAGAAAGAAGAAAAGATTAAACCCGATATACACATTGTACAGCCTGTGCCCTAACGGCACAGGCTTTTTCTATAGAATCCGTTTTTGCAGTATTATCAAAGAGAATACAAGACTTTATTCCTTGATCAAAGTAAAAAAATTATAATCGATCACATGGTTTGGAATTGGAAACCGATGTAAATAATGATTGACGGACTAACCTATCCATTGTAATCTTAAACTAGAGGAACACTTGATTATGGGACTTCTGAACTGGAGGCAAATCTTAAGATAAGCATCTGCGGCTCTGAAATTGCACGATCAGAGCTGCGATAAAGAGGAAGATGTCTATGGATAATAAAGAGTTCGAAAATTATAAAAGGATTATGAATAATCTTTATGATATTGTCATTATGGTTCATGCTTCGGGAGATATCATCTATGCGAATCAGGCAGCCTTAGATTTTTATGGCTATTCCCAGGAGGAAATGAACCGAAAAACCATATTCGAAATACGCTGTAATGACAATAAATCCTTGATCAATCAGCAGCTAAATCGTGCATTGAACGATGGGATTGAATTTGAGGCGGAACACCAAAGAAAGGACGGCAGTATCGTTCCGGTAAAAGTCCGCTCGATCTTTACAGAGGACAGTCAGAACGAATATGTAATCAGCATCATTTATGACAGGACAAAATATAAGCAGCTAAAAGAAAAGGCTAAAATGTTCGATATCTCCTTGGATATCGCGGAAGAACCTATTGCTGTTTCTGATACTTCCTTTAGAATTACTATTTGGAATAGGGCGGCAGAGAAGCGCTTTGGTTTCCAAAGGGAAGATCTGGTCGGAAACAGCGTTGAGGAATTAGTTCCTGATGATAAAGTCGAAGAACTGAAGGTGATCAGAGAACTATTAAAAATGGGAAAGGTGATTGACCGAATCGAAACAGTGAGAAAGCATAAGGACGGACGTTTTGTGGAGGTATCGGTTGCTTATGCCCCTCTTTATAATGAAGCATCGGAGATCGATGGGTTTATGGCTATCTATAGTGACATATCAGAGGTCCGAAGATTGAACCAGGAGATGAAAGCATACCAGGAAAGAGCTGTTCTGGCTTTGGAAGGGGCAAAATTCTGCATTTGGGATATGGATTTAAGTAATGGGCAATTGGTTATTTATAATAATCTCGAGACTTTGCTGGGATATCGAGAGGGAGAAATAGGATGTGATTATCAAAAATGGTTTGAATTAATTCATCCGGAGGATGTGAAAGGGATATCTGAGATTTTAAAGCTAACAGACAGAAACCGGAGAAATTTTGCGGCGGAAGGCCGGATCAGAACCAAGGCAAAGGGCTATCAATGGTTTAGTATCAAAGGCCAGGTAAATAGCTTCGCTTCGGATAACAGGCCACTGCGGGTACTTGGCACCTGCGAGGATATTACCATACATAAACAGATTGCGTATGAATTGATTGATAAGAATAATGAATTGGAATACCTGATGTCAGAAACTATAAAAGCGAACAATGCAAAGAGCTTGTTTCTGGCAAATATGAGTCATGAAATCCGAACCCCTCTGAATGGAATTATCTCTACAATACAATTGCTCAAAAAGATGGAGCAGTTCACAGGGGATCAAAATAAGCTGATTGATATTCTAGAGAGCTCATCAGTTACCTTAAGAGGGATAGTTACCGATATTCTTGATATTTCAAAAGCAGAACAAAAGGAAATTGAAGTTCACAAGGAGAGATTTTCTCTTAAGGTGATGATGCAGGAGATTTTTAATGATCTGCAACTCAGAGCAAATGAAAAAGGAATTGAAGCCGGTCTCCTTTATGATTCGAGATTACAATATGACTTCAATGGGGATGTGCAGAAAGTAAAACAGATTTTGAATAATCTCATCTCAAATTCCTTGAAATTTACGGAGGAAGGCAAAATATCATTTATAGTGAAATTACTTGAAGAAAAAGCAGACCAAGTAATGGTAGAGTTTGAGGTAAATGATACGGGGATCGGTATTAATAACAAATATTTAACGAAAATTTTCGAAGCATTCACCCAGGTGGAAGCTCCTTATGAAAAGAAGTACAACGGAGCCGGGTTAGGCTTATCAATATCGAAGCAATTTGCTCTGGCACTGGGTGGTGATGTTACCTGCCAAAGTGTGGAAGGTAAGGGGAGTAGCTTTTATTTTCTTTGCCCTCTTGAAAAAGTTAAACCGGATTCCCATGGTACGGATGAAAAAAAAGCATCGTTACTACAAGAATACCGGCTAAAACCCATTACGATATTAAGCGTCGAAGATAATGACATTAACCAAACGATTATGGAGTATATCATTGATAGTATCAACTGCCGCTTCATTCCTGCCTACAATTCCGAAGAAGCAATGCAGGCACTGGAAACCAATCCGATCGACCTTATTTTAATGGATATCCAACTGCCCGGAATGAATGGATACCAGCTGACAGAATGGATCAGAAGCTCTTCCCGTTTTCATCAAATACCGATTATCGCTATGACAGCTTACTCACAACCGGAGGATAAAAGAAAGTGTCTTTGTATAGGGATGAGTGATTTTATTACTAAACCGATTGATGTAGAGGATTTAATTCATAGGATACAGAGAATATTCAGTCAAGACAGCCAATAGGCTGTCTTTTTTTGTCAAAAATAAAACATAGATATTGAAAAATATGTAGAAAAATAGTATCATAAAAATACTAATATTTGTCGGAACGAAACGACTGATAGACAAGAAAAAACGGACAGTTTTATGTGCCGAGAGGAGCAGAATGTTAAAAAAGAGAGTAAAACAAATCATAACAGCTTTACTTATGGAACTTCTGTTATTCTTATTTCTTCCTTGTGTTCAGCCTGCATATGGGCAGGAGCATACTGAAAAGCAAATACTGATTTTGAATTCTTATCATCAGGGACTGGTTTGGACCGAAGAGGAAACAAACGGAGTGATGGATAAGATCAGGGGAACCGGCAAGAACCGAAGCTTTTTTGTGGAATACATGGACTGGAAAAATTATAACTCAGAAATTAATTGGAATAATCTTTATAATTATTATAAATATAAGTACGCCGATAAGAAAATAGATCTGATCATTACAACGGATGATACCGCTCTTAGATTTGCATTGCGGTATCGAAAGGAGATGTTTTCAAATGCCCCGGTCGTATTCTGTGGAGTAAACAAAGAGGGAATTCAAACAATAACCGAGGGTTATGACAGAGTGACAGGTGTAATTGAAGAGGTTGACCCGACAGAGACGGTATTGTTTGCCAAGAAGATCAATCCGTTTCTCAAAAACATCTATTTGATCTATGATAATTCAGAAAGCGGTTTGTCTACCGGTAAGATAGCAACTGCTATGATTAAAGCGTCTCAACCGGACATTAACATTATACCCTGGAATGATTTATCCTTTGAGACGGTGAAGAAGTATGCCGGACAATTAAAGAATGACAGTATGATATTATTCGGTAGTTACTTCAGTGACGTGGACAAGAATGTCATAGCGATGGATTATGCAACCCGAGAAGTAAGTAAAGCCAGTAGTGTTCCGGTGTACAGCCTATATGATTTTAGTCTGAATGAGGGCATTATTGGAGGTACCATGCTCAGCGGCAGGCTTCAGGGAGAATATGCTGCTGAGCTCGCAATCCGTATCCTTGATGGTGAGGATCCGAATACTATACCAATACTAAAGTCGAATTCTTACCGATCCGTATTTGATTATAATCAATTAAAACGCCATCGTATCCCGCTTAAACTTTTACCTCCCGGCAGTTCAGTCATCAATAAGCCGTTTTCCTTTTATGAGACCTATAAAACCCTTGTGTTAAGTGTAGCGGCTGCTTTTATTCTGCTATTCGTATTTGTCAATGTATTGCTGATCTATGTCCGAAGACTTAGGAAAATGAGACGGGCTCTGTCAGAAAATAATGAAGAGTTGACCCAGTTGAACGAAGAGCTGATTGCCTCCGACGAAGAAATGAAGCAGCAATATGATGAAATCATCTCAATCAATGAAAAGATAAAGCTAAGTGAAGAAAAATTGGTTTATCTGGCTTATCATGATTCCATGACCGGACTTCCAAATAAGCTGTCTTTATATGAGGATGCGAAAAAACTTCTTACCTCGGACAATAAAACAATGGCTTTGCTCTTTATCGATATCGACAATTTCAAATATGTCAATGATACACTGGGGCATGCCTTTGGCGATAAATTAATTGTAGAAGTCAGTGAAAGACTGATTGATTTTCTGCCGGAAAATTGTTCGCTCTACCGACTGAGCGGAGATGAATTTATCATCATATTAGATTGCATTGATGATGTCCGCCGTGCAGAAGAGTATGCAGCCTTTCTGTTATCGGGATTTTTTAAGGATTTTGACTATCAAAGCAATCTTCGAATTAGTCTCAGTATTGGAATTGCCATGTATCCGGAGCATGGTACGGATTTGGAGGAGCTGTTAAAGTATGCAGATATCGCCATGTATCTGGCAAAGGATGCCGGGAAGAAGGGATATGTGGTATATAACAGTAAAATGAATGAGGCCTTTACGGAAAGGGTTTCCATAGAGAAATACTTAAAGAAAGCGCTGGATAATAAGGAGTTTGAACTATATTACCAGCCCCAGTTGGATCTGAAGACTAACCGTATCACCGGTTTTGAAGCATTGCTCAGGTGGAACAGTCCGGAACTGGGACAGGTGCCGACGATGAAATTTATCAGTGTAGCAGAGGATACCCATTTTATTATTCCATTAGGGGATTGGGTGCTGCAGAATGCCTGTATCTTCTTAAAAAGGCTGGAAGAACTGGGCTATCGGGATTTGGGGGTATCAGTAAATATCTCAATCCTTCAGCTACTGCAGGAGGATTTCGTAGATAAGGTACTTGATATGATTGATACCTATAGGATCAAACCGGAGTGTCTTGAGTTGGAAGTCACGGAGTCCATCCTGGTGGAATCTTTTGAACGAATTAAGGCTAAGCTTCAGAAATTGCGAGACTGTCATGTCAGAATAGCATTGGATGATTTCGGTAAAGGATATTCCTCATTAAGCTACCTAAAACAGCTTCCAATCACTACAATGAAGATTGATAAGTCCTTTATTGACTTTATCTCCGAACAAAACGAAGATGATTTCGTAAGAAATATTATTTCCCTCGGTAAGGATCTGGGAATGTGCGTGATTGCGGAAGGGGTGGAGGTAAAACATCAGCTGGACTATCTGCTGAAAAATGAATGTGATAAAATTCAGGGCTTTTTATTCTGTAAACCCAAAACGGAGAGCGATATTATCCTGATGATTATGGATATGACATGACCCTGATTCAAGGGTAGGATGTAAGAGAAAAGCAAGGGTATCCTGCGGCAGGATGGAGCTATGACAGCTCATTCGGTTCCGAGGATACCTTTTTTTCAAAATTACTAAAATGTACTGGAATTCTACATAATAATGATATATAATAATAGTTATTAATATTGATATTAAAAAATACGTATAAAAGAAAGGAAGAGCGGCATGGAATTATTGGATCTTGCACTTTCAATGGAAGAGGATTTAAAAAACTTTTATCATCGTCAATCTGAAATACACGAAGGCAACAGCCTCCGAATCGTATTTCAATTGCTGGAGAGGGAAGAAGAAAAACATGCAGAAATACTGAGGAGCTATAGCGATAGGCTTGTTCTTCCTCAGGAGGATAGTGATATATTATCGACGGTACGATCGATCTTCCGGGACAATGATGATTTCAAGTCAGAGATCAAAGATAATCCGAGCCAGCTGGATGTATACCGTATGGCTCTGCAGAAAGAGGAAGAAAGTAAGAAATTCTATGAGGATCTCGGTAAAAAAGCTACAGAACAACAATCAAAGAAAGTTTTTGAATATTTAACGAGGCAGGAGGATACCCATTGTATCATTCTGGAAGAATTAGTAAAGCTGGTCAATCGTCCGGAAGAGTGGGTAGAATCCGCAGAATTCGGAATTCGAGAGGATTATTAATATCCTTATAAAGAATTAATCAGTAAGTGACAGGAATAACAATATACTTGCTTAGGAGGAAAATAATGAAAGGAACAGTAGTATCGTCTTGGATTGAGTCGTGTAAGAAATTATTCGGAAAAGAAATTGTTGATAAAGCATTAAATACATATCAATTATCGTCGGATGTCCTGTTTTCTCCATTGGATGATGTGGAGGACAGAGTTGCAGTCGGTATCGTGGATCAGGTGGGAACCTTTGTAGGAAAGGATCATAAAGAAATATGGAGGATCATGGGAGAAGAGAACATCAATACCTTCAGTAAGCTTTATCCCGGATTTTTTCGCCATGATTCTGCCTACCAGTTTTTGAAATCAATGAATGATGTTCATCTCATCGTCATGAAAAGGTTCCGTGGTGCTACACCGCCCATCCTGGATGTCGTACCTGTGTCCTCCCACGAGATTACCTTTACCTATCGTTCGAAGCGTGGTATGCAGCATTACCTTAACGGTTTGATCAATGGAGTGGCAGAATATTTTAAAGAGAAGATCGATGTGGAGGTTTTAGCTGAAAAGGAGAATGAGGTTCAATTAAAGCTGACCTTTGAAAAGGAAATTCAATTTACGAAGAGGTATAGAATCAATCAGCTTCTATCCTTCGGTCTGATCAAGAATTTGACGGTAAAGACAGCACTTGTCAATACAATACTGGTTGGTTCTGGAGCTGTTATACTGGGGCAGGATAAGTGGAATGTTCTCTTCCTGGCATTGTTCACTCTGGTTGCTTCTATGGCTTCTTCTGCAGTTCTTAACCGGCCGCAGCGGCTGTTAATGAAAGAACTCAAAAAACTCAGTGAAAATGATTATGTCGAATATCTTACGGTTAAGACGAATGATGAATACGAGCAGATCATGGAGCTGATCAACGAAGTAAAGAAAAGTGTACAGAAGGATTTTATCGGCTTTAACTCCATCGTGGATGAGATGTATCAATTCAATCAAGCGGTAACAGAGATTGCCGGTACCATGCAATCCACCTCCAATGATATTACGTCAGTACTGGATCAGGTTGCCATGGCTGCTACGACCCAGGCAGTAGATACGGAGAATTCTGTCAGTATTCTGAGCGACAGTATCACTAATGTTACCCGCATATCGAAGGAAAGCCAGGAGAATGAAGTAAAGATCGGAACCGCTATGAGGGATCTCGAAGACAGCTTCCGTGATGTCAATCATACAACAAATGAGATACAGACAGTCTTAAATAAGTTTAACAGTATCCGTCAGAACAGTGATGAACTGCGTCAGAATGCGGAAGGTATGATGCAGATCATTTCCATCGTATCCTCTATTGCCAAGCAGATCAATCTGCTGGCATTAAATGCTTCCATTGAGGCAGCACGGGCAGGCGATGCCGGAAAAGGTTTTGCGGTGGTAGCGGAGGAAGTCAGAAAGCTTTCCTTGGATACGAACAATGCAGTCGGTGAAATAGATCACAGTCTGACCCGGTTTGTGGAGAGCATAGGCGGAGTTGTCAGTGATATTGATGTCCAATATAAGGTGCTTGAGACAGAAAGCTCTAAATTAACCAATGCCGTGAAGGTTTCGAGTCAGTCGAACGGTAATTTAAAGACGGTATCCGATCTGATGATTCAGACCTCAAAGGAGCTAAAGTCAGAAGCGGATCATATCGCATCCTTATTTGATAACATGCATACACTCGCAGCAATCGCAGAGGAAAATTCAGCTGCGACAGAGGAGGCAAGCTCCAACGTAGCGATTTATGTTGACCAGATTAATGAATTATCTAATCAGATTGCAGTATTTGATACAATGATTAAGAACTTCCAGCAGGATTTAAGTAAGTATAAGATATAAATGTTATTTCATCGTCATAGCTACCGGTATTGTTCAATAATAATGAATAAAGCTGATAAAAATAGTGAGAAAATGATCGAATTATGGTAGAATAAATTTGTGAGCTTATTTCATTAGTAAAAGAATAAGAAAGGATGCAGACTGTTATGATAGAATGGAATGATTCCTTAATCATCAATCATGATGAAATTGATGAACAGCATAAGGAATTAATCAGAATGCTGAACGAGATTGATGCTGCAATTGACAGCGAAGATTTTAATTATACTAATATAGTGAATTTGGTTGCGGGGCTGGAGAGGTATGTTAAGACACATTTTGATTACGAGGAAAGATTAATGTTTGAGTATTCCTATCCTTATATTGCGGAACATACAAAAGAACATAACGTATTTCGTGATAAATTGCAGAACACTTATGTACTTGAGATTGATAGTCCCAAAGAGTTTTATCATGAAATGTCGGAGTATTTAATGCAATGGCTGACGCAGCATATATTGAAAGTTGATAAGCAATTCAGTAGGTATCTTTCCGATAACAAAAAATAATTTAATCTATTTAAGGCTTATATCATAATTGATATAAGTCTTTTTTATCCTATAGGATAAAAAGCCTCTCCGTATAGCGAATCACATTCTTTATTCCTATTCCCTGAGTTGATTTGGTAAATAACGGTTGACTATGAGGACCAACAAATGTAATGTAGAAGTACAATAGAAAGGATAGTAGGAGGGTATTAGTATGGCGAAAAGATTTTTGGATTGCGTGGCAACCGAATTAATAAAATTTTCTAAAAAAGATTATATCTCGTCAATTGCCGGCAGTGAAGGCAGGGTGATCGCCTGTGAATGTATCGGAATTACTATGCCTCTTCTCGTAGATGTTACGAATGCTGAGCTGGTTGCATCCATGGGAGCAGACATCATATTACTGAATATGTTCGATGTGAAAAAGCCGGTGATCCATGGACTGCCTGAAGTGGAGCCGATAGAAACCGTGAGAGAGCTTAAGAGACTGACCGGGCGGATGATAGGTATTAATTTGGAACCGGTGGAGGAAGGTACAGGCACGGAGAACGACAATACACTGTGGAGAATGTCCGAGGGAAGGAAGGCAACCTTAGAGAATGCCCGACTTGCAAGCAGCATGGGGGTCAATATGATACTGCTGACCGGGAATCCGGGGAATGGAATCAGCAATAAAGCGATTACTGCTTCACTGAAAGCAATCAGCAGCGAATTAAAGGAGGAGCTGATCCTTGCAGCCGGAAAGATGCATGCTTCCGGCATCATATCGGAAGGTGCGGACCATATCATAACTAAGGAGGATATCCGTGAGTTTGTCAATGCCGGGGCAGATATCATCCTACTGCCTGCACCCGGTACCGTACCGGGGATTACCATGGAAAATATCAGGGAGCTGGTAACCTATGCTCATTCACTCGGAGCCTTGACAATTACAGCAATCGGAACCTCCCAGGAGGGCGCTGACACCGCTACCATCAAGCAAATTGCATTGTTGTGCAAGATGACGGGTACGGATATCCACCATATCGGTGATACAGGGTATCCCGGAGCAGCGATTCCTGAGAATATCATGGCGTATTCTATCGCCATACGCGGTGTGCGCCATACTTACCATAGGATGGCAGCGTCGATAAACCGCTAAAGAATTATTCGAGGCAGGAGGATGATAGCATGATGAAAAATATAGTGATTACCGGCAGTACCAGAGGCATTGGTCTGGAAATGGCGAAATGCTTTTTGGAAGCAGGCTGCAAGGTTACGATCTCCGGCAGAGGAGAAAGAATTTCTGAACGTGTGGAACAGGAGCTGGCGAAATTCCGGGAGCGATATCAATATGTCAGTTGTAACGTAAGAAGCTTTGTGGACCTTGAAAAGCTTTGGAAGGAAGCATCAGTAAGATGGGGTCAGATCGATATCTGGATTAATAATGCCGGGCAGAATGTCCCTTACGAATTTTGCTATAATACGGAAGCATCTTTTGTTGACGCAGTCACAGATACGAATCTGAAGGGGATGATCTATGGTTCTCAGATCGCAGCAAAATATATGATCAAACAGGGCTTCGGACAGATTTTCAATATGGAGGGTCTTGGCTCCAACGATATGCTTCAGGTGAAAACCATATTATACGGTACGACAAAGCGGGCGCTGACCTATTTTACCAGAGGTCTGGCGAAAGAACTGAAGGGTACTTCTGTATTGGCCGGCCGATTGTCGCCCGGAATGATGCTGACCGATTTTATCACAAAAACACCGGAAGGTACAGAATCTCCGGTAATCCATGATAAAAGCTTTCGTTTTATATTCAACACGCTGGCTGACAGGCCGGAGACGGTAGCTTCCTTCTTTGCAGATCGAATTTTGAAAAATGATAAAAATGATGCTCATATCGTTTGGCTGACGAACGCGAAATCAATGTGGAGATTTTTAAAGTCGCCCTTCGTAAAACGTCAGCTGATATAGCGTATGGAATTGGAGAAAACTAATGAAGCGGGCCGCAAATATTCTATTGATAAATTCAGATACTGCATATATAATAGTAGATACTTTACTACATTAATCTAAAAAAGAGAGAGGATTTACTATGAATGGTACAAAGGTTGTAAAATTCGGTGGCAGCTCTCTTGCTGACGCGAATCAATTCAAGAAAGTTGCGGATATCATCCATGCAGACAAGTCCAGGCGTTTTGTGGTTGCTTCTGCTCCAGGAAAACGTTTTGATAAGGATATTAAGATTACAGATATGCTTTATAGCTGTTATGATAAAGCATCGAGGGGCGAGAATTTCGAGAAGGATTTTACTGCGATTGAGGAGCGTTATAACAGTATTATAAAAGATCTGGCATTGGATCTGTCTCTGGAGGAAGAATTTAAATATATCAAAGCTTCCTTCGCACACAGTGCCGGACGTGATTATGCGGCAAGCCGAGGAGAGTATTTGAATAGTATGCTCCTTGCAAAATATCTTGACTTTCCCTTCCTGGATACGGTTGGGCTGTTATATTTCAACGAGAGCGGTGAATTCGACTTGGGTAGGACGTTATCAAAACTCGGCCCGAAGCTGGCAGAGATGGAGCATGCAGTTATCCCCGGCTTCTATGGTTCTATGCCGAATGATACAATTAAGACCTTTTCTCGTGGTGGCTCTGATGTGACCGGCTCTATTGTTGCAAGAGCGATTAATGCTGAAATCTACGAGAATTGGACCGATGTCAGCGGTTTCTTAATCTGCGATCCTAGAATTGTGAAGGATCCGAAGCCGATTACAACCATAACCTATAGAGAACTTCGTGAGTTATCCTACATGGGAGCCACGGTTCTGCATGAGGATGCCATCTTCCCGGTACGTACTGTGGGCATTCCGATCAATATCAAGAATACGAATCTCCCTTCCGATCCCGGTACGATGATCGTATCTCAGACAGTAGATTCAAGCCCGTATACCATAACCGGTATTGCAGGGAAGAAGGGTTTCTCGGTAATTAACATAGAGAAAGATATGATGAACAGCGAGGTAGGCTTCGGCAGAAATATTCTTCGTGCGCTGGAAAAAAATAATCTTTGCTTTGAACATATCCCTTCAGGTATTGATACCTTAAGCGTAATCGTTAGTACGGAAGCCTTCAAGGGAAAAGAAAAGTCGGTACTGGATGAGATTGTGAACAGAACCCATCCCGATAACATCGAGATAGAGGACAATCTTGCTCTGATTGCTGTCGTTGGACGCGGCATGAGAAAAGCAAGAGGAACAGCTGCAAAGATCTTTACCGCACTGGCTCAGGCAAAAATCAATGTTAAGATGATTGATCAGGGCTCCTCTGAGTTAAATATCATTATCGGCGTTGCCGAAGAGGATTTTGAAGAGGCTACAAGGGCGATCTATTCCATCTTTGTCCAGGGTTAGTCCAAAGAGGTGATAATACAGGCGTATCTTATTCATGTTAGGTATTAGAAGATAAGATACGCTTTTTGAATGTATCAAATGGGTACAGGATCAGTGTGGGAAGCCAAGACAGGTTTACTGGAGTATGGAGCCGCAGGGATACAACAGAATAATTAAATGAAAAGAGCTGAATAATAGAGTTAAGTGAACAAAAAGGAGGTAATCATTATGGATTATATGGAAGTGATTGCACAACGGCAATCCTGCAGAGCATATCAGGCGGAACAGATTTCGAAGGAGGAACTGACCACGATACTGGAGGCAGCCAACGCAGCACCTGTCGGAAACAGAAGATATGAGGATGTGAAACTTACTGTTATACAAAACAAAGAGATATTAGCAAGGATCGATGAGGCGGGAGCCCATTTCATACAGCAACCGGATTCCCATCCGCTGTATGGGGCACCAACGGTGATTTT
>JAEZLY010000233.1 GCA_023414985.1 Bacillota bacterium
ATTTTTATGCTTATTATTAAAGATGGGGAGCTTCAGAGCATAAATCACTCCACCGACCGTATAGATGATTCCGCCTGCCAGAAGCCATTCAAATGCAGCCATAGGCAGTGAATTGATGATCTGAGTAAAGGCCAGCACGCAGGTCCAGCCCATGGCAATATAGATGACGGAAGAGAACCATTTCGGACAGTGTACCCAAAAACCGGTTACTATGATACCTACGGCAGCCAGCCCCCAGATCAGAGCCAGCATAGTAAGGCCAATTCGTCCTCCGAGTGCGATCAGACAAATCGGAGTATAGGTTCCGGCAATCAGTACATAGATAGCCATATGATCCAACTTTTTCAATCGGACATGTACCTTCAGAGTTTTTCCGAAGGTGTGGTAGATGGTACTCGCTGAATATAGCAGGATCATGCTCAGGATAAATACACCAAGGGAAAGGAGATGGACCGGATTGGGTTGGTCAGCTGCTTTTAGCAGTAAGGGTATGGCAGCAAACAATGCCATTAAGGTACCAATCAGGTGCGTGATGGAGCTTCCGGGATCTTTTGCTTTGACTTTTTTTACTGTCATAAAATCAACTCCTTCAAATATTGTCTTTCTAAGCGGTAGAAAACTTTTTGTCTTAGTATGTGCATAATAACGGCATATATACATCGTGCTGTATCGATACTGTGTCATGTAGTAATCGATACTATGTAATGCGTAAATATATACTACACCACATCGCTTTAAATTGCAATAGAAAAAAATATTTTTTAAGTTACCGGTTTATGGTATACTATCGATAGATAGTATACCAGTGCCGAACGGAGTGAGTGCACATCCTGGTACGCAGTGCCATACCATGGACGCCTGCGGACATAGTATACTATCGTTAGATAGTATACTATAGGAATCAAGGATTCAGCGAAAGAGGGAGGTTATGGACAGCCTATGGATTTATTTGTCGGTGATATCGTAAAGCTTAAAAAACAACATCCCTGTGGCAGCTATGAATGGGAGATACTTCGGGTGGGTATGGATTTTCGTCTTAAATGCCTCGGCTGCGGTCATCAGGTGATGCTGCCCCGCAAGCAGGTTGAAAAGAATATAAAGCAGGTCAGGAAGCCGGAGGCTTAAGTAACTGCTAAGATCAATGTCGGGTGTCATACAGATAGAAAGGATTAGAGATGAAAGAATATATTTTTATGGATTTGGACGGTACTCTGACCAATCCGAAGTTGGGAATAACCAAATCGGTCCGATATGCCCTGCAATCCAAAGGGATTAATGTTGATGATCTTGACAGCCTGTGCAGATTTATCGGACCTCCGCTCAGAGAGTCCTTTATGAAGTTCTATGGCTTTGATGAGGGTCAGGCAGAGGAGCTGTTAGCAAAATACAGGGAGTATTTTAGCGTTACAGGTTTATATGAAAATGAGGTTTACGAAGGGATGGAGGAGCTGCTGATAGGGCTTAAAAAAGCAGGCAGGAAGCTGTATGTAGCAACTTCAAAGCCTGAAGAATTTGCCCAAAAGATACTGGAACATTTTCACCTGTCCGACTATTTTGATGCTATATGCGGCGCTACCATGGATGGAAGTCGTTCCTCCAAAGAGGAAGTTATTCTTTATACGATGGACAGGAACGGTATCACGGAAAAAGAGAAGATCGTCATGGTAGGAGACAGGGAGCATGACATCATCGGAGCAAAGGCAGCAGGCATAGCTTCCATAGGGGTATTATACGGCTTCGGGAGCAGGGAGGAATTCCTTGAGGCAGGTGCAGATGCCATTGCGGGTAGCGTGGAGGATGTATATGATATTATCGTACACATGGAGGACACTTCTGCGATCCAAAAGATGCTTTAGGATATTTTCAAAGGGAAAGGAACGGGAGAAAAAATGAAACTGATATCATGGAATGTAAATGGGTTAAGGGCTTGCTGTAATAAAGGCTTTGAGGATTTCTTCTCGAAGGAAGATGCGGATTTTTTCTGTCTGCAGGAGACGAAATTACAGCCGGAGCAGGTGGAAATTTCGTATGAGGGTTATCATCAGTATTTCAATTCGGCCGTAAAAAAGGGATACTCGGGTACTGCGGTATTCTGTAAGAAAGAACCACTTAAGGTAACCTATGATTTAAATATAGACAAGCATGATCAGGAAGGAAGAGTCATTACACTGGAATACGAGGGCTTTTATCTGGTGACCGTATATACCCCTAACTCCCAAAAGGAGCTGGCGAGGCTGGACTATCGTATGGAGTGGGAGGAGGATTTCAGAAAATATCTGATGGAACTGGATCTTAAGAAGCCGGTAATTGTCTGCGGCGACATGAATGTTGCTCATCAGGAGATCGATCTAAAGAACGCCAAATCCAACACACGAAATGCCGGTTTTACCATTGAGGAACGGGACAAGATGACGAAGCTGCTGGAAAGCGGTTTTATTGATACGTTCCGGTATCTTTATCCGGATAAAAAAGATGCTTATACCTGGTGGTCCTATATGTTTAAGGCAAGGGAAAAGAACGTCGGATGGCGTATAGACTATTTTCTGGCTTCTGACAGCTTGAAGGATAAAATAGCAGACAGCCTGATCTATTCAGAGATTATGGGAAGTGACCATTGTCCTGTCGGGCTTATCCTGAAAGAGATCGAATAGGGAAAGTATAATCACACGAATAAGGAAAGAATATGACTTTTTTTGGCTTTATAGCATAAAGTTGTACTTGTATTTCTTAAAATTTGTAGTTATACTTTATTTGATGGTACTTATGAGAACGGAAGGTGAAAATCAATGGAGGCAGTTAGGATAAGGACGGATCAGGCTGAGGCTGGCATGAAGGTTGCCTCGGATATCTATAGCTCGAACAATCAGTTGATTATTACAAAAAACACGATTCTTGATGAACGAATGATAACAAGATTGCGTTTTTATAATATTTATGGTCTGCTTATCTATAAGAGCGGTCCCAAGATAGAGGTCATAGATGAGGTATCCTATATCGAAATGCTTCGAAGTACTCCGGAATTTAAGAAATTTAACCGCACCTATGTTGATACCGTTCAGAATATTGAAGATAACTTTAACCAAATACTTACAGGTACCAGCGATTTTGAAATTGACGCTCTTCTTGAAGAAACCAATCGAATCCTTATGGAGGGTCGCAATGGGGCACATATCCTGGAGATGCTCCATGGTATTCGAAATTATGACGATATGACTTATGTCCATAGTCTGAACGTCTCTCTAATCTGTAATATTTTCGGCAATTGGCTCAGATTCTCACCGGAGGATGTCAAAATCCTCACATTATGCGGATTACTCCATGATATCGGTAAGATGCTGATTCCCAAAGAGATCATACAAAAAGCAGGGAAATTGACACCGGAGGAATACAAAATCGTTAAGACCCACACAATTAAAGGGTATCAGGCACTGAAGGACCAATCCATAGATATCAGGGTAAAATATGCAACCCTGATGCATCATGAAAGATGTGACGGAAGCGGATATCCGAACGGCTTTATTGCAGAGCAGATTGATGACTATGCAAAGATCATCGCGATTGCTGATGTATATGATGCAATGACCTCAAACCGCCGCTACCGTGATGCCATCTGCCCCTTTGACGTCGTTGATGAGTTCGAAAGGGATGGCTTCCTAAAATACGATCCCGGCTATTTAATGACTTTCCTGGAACGCATCGTTGAATCTTATATGCATAATATGGTAAGGCTCAGTGACGGAAGGGAAGGAGAGGTTATTATGATTAACCGGCTTTCTCTTTCCAGACCCGTAATCCGTATAGGGAACGAATACATAGACCTTTCCCGCGAACGAAAAATTACGATCAAAGAGATTATATAATTTGCATAGAATGATTTTATGCGGTAAATATATATTGAATAAGGAACATATAAAGAAGGGCACCCCCTCCGATGCTGAGCAGGGTGTTCTTTTTCCATTTATGTAGCACGATTATCACAAGGATGCTGATCGCTTCCGGTAGAGCAAACGGAGTGGCTGTGATCTGAAGGTCCTTTAGGCAATAAACCACCAGAAGCCCGATAATAGTAAAAGGAAGAACATCAGCCAGATATTTCACATACTTTGGGATCTCCTTATTCTCCGGAAACAGGATAAAGGGCAGCGCACGGGTAAGAAACGTACAAAGCGCTACGATGGCAAAAAACAGGGTCAACTGGGCCGTAGTGTAATTCATAAAAACTTACTCCTTTCCATCGGCTTCTTTAGCAGCGTGACAAGCAAAATGATGCAGATCATGGAAGGAATAATAAAATCCGATGCACCAAACAGCACACGGCATAAGATTGCGCTGGTGATCCCAATCACGGCCGGAAGATGGTTCTTTGTAGCCTCCCATTGATTGATCAGGATAACAACAAAGAGCGCAGTAAGGACAAAATCTATTCCCTTGGTATTAATTTTCAGCATACCACCGAGGAAGCCGCCGAACAGTGATCCACTGATCCAGTAAAGCTGGTCCAGGAAGGAAACGAAGAAATAGAACCATTTTTTCTCTACCTGCTCGGGGACCTTCGCCGAGCAGAGGATGGAAAAACTCTCGTCCGTCAGGGAAAAAATAAGATAAGGCTTCAATCTTCCGATGCCCCGGTACTGTTTCAGCATGGAAATACCGTAGAACAAATGTCTGGCGTTTACTGCAATTGTCATCAGGAATGCTCCCAGGGGATCGAAGCCCGCCGCTAATAAGGCTACTGCTACAAACTGCATCGACCCAGCATAAACGAAGATACTGGCAACGGTAATCCAGATCAGGGAAAATCCCTTGCTGTTCATGAGAATACCATAAGCGGTTCCGAGTACAAGATAGCCGGTTAGAACAGGTATGGTATGTGGAAAAGCAGCCTTTAGGGCTGCTGTTTTTGTCTTCATTGCGGATACTCCTTCTTCTGGGTTTTATCTTTTTGAACTGCCGACGTAGACAGGGGTGAAATCCTCGCTGTCTTCGCATACAAAGCCGGAATATTTTTCAACCAGCTGTTCAAAGTAAGGAGTTGCTTCAGGAATATCCTCCTTATTCAGATTGATGGCATAGATGGTCTGAATCCCTCTGTTCTTCACAAAGGCAGCATCAGAAGGATCTTTAAAGTCAATATCAACAGGCTCGAAATCTACGGAGTTCTGATTCGGGAGAGTCAGCTCCAGCACGTCCATCTCTTCCCAAAGCTCTAGGGTCAATCCATAGGTTCCTCCATATAGGTTGGCGATATCTTTGACAGTGATTTTACCTGGAGTCATATAGAGCAGATCAATATATTGCTTCGTAAACTGTTTCGGAAGTCCTTTTTTCTTACCAGACATAATGTCATCCTTTCTCTGGGATTATAATATTGGGTACATTATAATACAAGGAACTGAAAATGACAATTACAAATAAAAGACCGGTGCTGATATAAGGGTTAGTCATAAAACAGACGATATGATTCATAGTAAGAGGGTTTTGGTTCAGACGATCGGAGCCGCAGAAGGAGGGAATATTTCATGAGCTATATTACGGAATTATTTAACCATTACGGATATATTGTCTTATACGTAGCATTAACACTGGAGCTGATTGCCCTCCCGACACCCGGGGAATCCTTGATGACCTATTGCGGTTATCTTGCTTTTCAGGGACAATTGAATTATTTTATCAGCATGCTGGTGGCGGCTGCCGGAGTGATTACCGGAATTACAGTCTCTTATCTGATCGGCAAACTATGGGGAAATGCTTTTTTCACCCGATACGGCTCCTATATCCATCTGGGTCCGGAGAAAATTGAAAGAACCTCTAAATGGTTTGAAAAATATGGCAACGGCTTACTGATCGTAGCCTATTTCATACCTGGAATTAGGCATATCACGGGCTATTTTGCGGGAGTTACCAGAATATCATATCGTAAATTCGCCATGTTCGCATATCCGGGCGCGGTGCTATGGACCGGAGTTTTTATTTCATTGGGAAAGCTTCTTGGTCCCAGTTGGGAACAGTATCACGCAGCAATCAAGAAATATCTGATTCTTGGAGGTGTTATCCTCGGAATCGTTCTGATCTGTATCTATATTTACAGAGGTCATAAGCAGCAGATTAATAAAGCTGTCATAAACTTCCTGATATATCTTCTTAGAATATTTCATCATCTGGGAAGAGTCAGAATCGCAGTTACAGTTACAGCCTTAGCATTTATTGGTCTGATTGTTCTGGTTGCAGGTCTGATTCAGGATTTCCTTGCGAATGAATTCGGACGGTTTGATACCATAGCTGCATATATTATCGGTAGGTTATTTGACGGAAGATGGTCCGGGCTGTTCAGCCTTGTAAAAGGCTTCACGGATTATCGTACTCTGATTGCTGTTACTGCAGCGGCTTTTATCTTAATTGTAATAAAAGGAAGGAACCGTGTTCTGGAGACCGGGATCCTGATATTCACAGTCCTGGGAGGAGAAGCTCTGGAGGAACTTTTGCGGATCTTATTCCGGCGGGTCGGCCCTGTGGGAAGCAGCCCGATTGATATGAATGGTACCTTTCCGAGCGAACAATCGTTGATGGCTATCGTTACCTACGGATTTGCAGCTTATATCATTGTTCATCATGCGAACAGCAGGAGAATAGGAGGGTCGGTTATCCTTTGTACTTTGCTTATTGCAATACTTTCAGGACTTAGCCCCTTGTTCTTCCAGAGTCAATATCCCAGCGATGTGTCTGCGGGATATGTGTTCGGAGGAGCCTGGTTAAGCATGAATATTGTATTGCTGGAGGTGCTCCGCATATTACCACAGCTTGGAATTACTGAGAACAGCTAGGTACCCTGCTCTTCACCACTGCTTATATCATAGGTCACAATAGAGTATTGAGAATTGATGGATAGCCAAATCTGAGAATAATAGTATAAGATATTCCATATAGCGATACCGGCCAGTCCATATTCGTCGACCAGATTTAGAAGGGCATTAACTGTTCTGGAGTCCTCGAACCATACGAAATGATCAATTCCCAAGGCATTGTAATAAAAATACGGAGTTTGTGTCACCTCATCAAATTCAATGTTTGAACCAAGCTGATTAGCCAAGGACAATGCTCCGGCATTGGTCAGAGAGGAGCCGATCGGTTCACTTTCGATATAGGGAAGCTCCCAGTCATAGGCAACAGTATTTACCGCAATAAAGATTTTCTCCGGAGGAATCTGTGTCGTTACGAAATCTAGTTTCGTCTTGAGGAAACCGACTGTAGTTTGTGATACCAGATTGATACTGGCATGTTGCCATAAATACGTGATCAGAATTACTTTATTGGCAGCCCTGCCGAAAGCTTCATAATAAGGTTTATCATAGGGAACACCTGCCTGATAACGCATTGTCTGAGGTGTCAGTGTTACAAAAACCTCATAGCCCTCCCGATTGAAACGCTCCGTAACAATAGTTACAAAATTAACATAGGCAGGCAAATCTTCCTCAAGGATACTGTAAAAGGCCAGATCCAGCCCATGGAAGCCTTTTGCTTCCATGATTAATAAAATATTTTCGATTAACTGATACTGTATATCCAGATTGTTTAGTACCGCATGTGTTGTAGCATAGCTGCCTGCACCGGTCTGCGTCATGGCTGATACGAACATAACAGGCACTACACCATATTCATAAGCCATTTTTATAATACGGGCATCATCGATATCGGAAACTGTGCCGGTGGAATTGACCCTGTAATTCATGATCGCCACATAGGTCAGGTAGGGTAAGGTTTTTCTTAAAATCGGTTCGGTAATGAACGAGGTTGTATAGCCCAGAACCTGGATGTTTTTTTTCCTAGAATAGCTTAAAACCAATTCCTCACCCGGACTCAAAGAGGTCTCCTCCGAAAGCTGCGGATTATCTCTGATCAGCTGCAGGGGTGTGGTTGCATTTGCTTCGGTTATGCTGCTTAAGGTATCACCATCTTTCACAATATAAGTGGCTTCCGGTGGGGCAATCATAATAGCTTGCCCAACATTTAATATATAGTTGGGGGGAAGATTATTATCTAGTTCAATTCTTGCCACAGGAACTCCGTATTGGCGCGCGATAGACGGAACAGTATCCCCCAATTGGACAGTATGGATTATCATAATGGCCTCCTATCATTTATGTAATATTATATGCAACACCCGGATCAAAGCGAATGGATAAAGAATGGCAGCAGAAAACACTTGCACTTTACTGCGCCATATGTTATAGTTGATGTAGAACAGGCAATAAAAAGAATTGTCCAATATCCATTTGCATCAGAAGAAAGGAGAGTATGACTTGTAATCGAAGGAAGTCATACAGGAAAAGCATATGAATATCAATAAATTTACTCAGAATTCCATACAGGCAGTTGAAGATTGCGAGAAGCTGACCTATGAATACGGCCACCAGGAGATAACCGTGGAGCACCTGCTCTACAGCCTGTTGAATCTGGAAGACAGTCTGATCAAGAAGCTGCTGGAGAAGATGGAGATCAATACCGAGGTACTTCTTGCTCAGGTGAAGGGATTATTAAATAAGCGCCCGAAGGTGTCCGGAGGTCAGGTGTACATCAGTAATGATTTAAACAAGATTCTGATTTATGCGGAGAACGAGGCCCACCAGATGGGAGATTCCTATGTATCGGTAGAGCATCTTTTCTTGAGCATGCTACGGCAGCCGAACAAGGAGGTTAAAGCACTGTTTAACGATTTTAGGATAAACAGGGAGGATTTCCTAAAGGCTCTGCAGACAGTAAGAGGAAACCAGAAGGTGATGACGGATAATCCGGAAGCAACTTATGATACACTTGAGAAATACGGATATGACCTGGTGGCACGGGCAAAGGAACAGAAATTAGATCCCGTGATCGGAAGGGATGCAGAAATCCGTAATGTAATCCGTATCCTCTCAAGAAAGACGAAGAATAATCCGGTACTGATCGGTGAGCCCGGCGTCGGGAAGACTGCTGTGGTGGAAGGGCTGGCGCAGAGGATTGTCAGAGGCGATGTTCCGCAGTCGCTGCAGGATAAAAAGCTGTTTGCGCTTGATATGGGATCATTGGTTGCAGGTGCGAAATATCGCGGCGAATTTGAGGAGCGGCTGAAAGCGGTCCTTGAGGAGGTAAAGAAAAGTGAAGGGCAGATCATCCTGTTTATCGATGAGCTGCATACGATCGTCGGAGCAGGAAAGACCGAGGGCGCCATGGATGCCGGTAACATGCTGAAGCCTATGCTGGCAAGAGGTGAGCTGCACTGTATCGGTGCTACCACACTGAATGAATACAGACAGTACGTGGAGAAGGACGCGGCCTTGGAGCGCAGGTTCCAGCCCGTCATGGTAGAGGAGCCTACTGTTGAAGATACAATCTCCATCCTAAGAGGTCTGAAGGAGCGATATGAGGTGTTTCATGGGGTAAAGATCACGGACGGTGCGCTGGTCAGTGC
>JAEZLY010000242.1 GCA_023414985.1 Bacillota bacterium
ATGGGTTAAGATCATAATCTCCACACCGGCCGCATCACCGGAATCGATACATTTCTGTTCCAGCTCCTCTTTTTCTGAAGAAGAGAGCAGACCAGCCTCATCATAGATATGCTGTGTCACTTTAGAATTAGAGGTATCTGATGCATATGCCCTGGAGGGGTTTATGGGAATTGCTGTAACGGCAAGGAACAGGACTGCAAGTAGGGGCAATAACCTTTTACTAATCAGCTTCTTCATGACAGCATACCTCCTAAGATCGTGATAATGCGAAAGAGAGCGAAGCAGCCCGCTGATACGCCTGCGAACCAACTAAATATCTTGGCCTTACTCAGCGGAGGCTTGCCGATGATCTTACCGGTCTGTCCGTTCATCATAAAGATGTGCTCAGCCTGACGATAGTCATAGCATACCATCCATACGGGCATCAGGGTATAATCTGCATGTTTTTTACGGATATTGATGTCCTTTCTGTGATACATTACTGAGGAGTATCCGCTGATGGTGGAGTTTATGTAGTTGTCTACATAACCGCCGACTCTTTCCTTGATTCGGGGCAGCATATCCTCGTCTGTAAAATCATATTTCTCAGCAATATAGCCTGCGAGATAGGGCATATTAAATTCCTTCAGGTTCTCATAGGAATAGGGCTCCAGCTTATCCATCATATGATCCTCCATCTTACGGGAAGCATCACAGGGAATGCGGCTGTAACTTAAATCCACCTTGCGATAAACATTATAGAATTTGGTCTCCGTATAGATCCAATCGCTGTCGGAATAGGTTCTGACCCTGGTACAGGTTGCTTCCGCTTCGCCTCGTCCATTGATATCATAAAGCCAGAAGGGAATGTAGAGACCGGTGATATTCTTGATTCTATCCGCGGTCATGAAATCCTTCGGTGTAAGCAGTCCCTTTCTGCACCACTTGACAAAGGCTTCCTGAGCCTGTTCCTTACTGATGGAAAAGGGTATTACCTTCGCGGGAGCCAGATTGCCGCTTAGACGATCGCTTAATACGACGCCCGCTCCGCAGAAGCTGCAGGTGGTTGCTGCGGTATTCGACTCGGTGATTAATACCGCACCGCAGTTATTGCAATGATATTCATGTGCCTCGCCCTCATTGAAGGTGGAGTGACGGCTCGGTTCATCAGAATCATTTGCATCGGCATAATCATGCTCAAAGCCGGAGTTGGCAGCGTTGATATCATCGTCATCCGCATCATAATGGATGGTTTCATCCTCATTCTCTCCGGGTTTTGGCATATTCTCAATATTATCCGTTCGTCCGCAGTTGGAACAGCGAAGCAACCCGGTCTGAGTGTCAAAAGCCATGTCTGACCCGCAATTGGGGCATTTATAGTGAACTACAGTGGACATTTTCTAAATCCTCCCTAAAAAGATTACACTATGTGAAAACTTACATTGGGAGGATTTCCTCCCTAAAAAGATTACACTATGAGAAAACTTGCATCGGGAGGATTTCCTCCCTAAAAAGATTACACTATGAGAAAACTTACATCGGGAGGATTTCCTCCCTACCTGATAAATGCCCGCAGATCAGATGTTGTCTGATTTATCTGCGGACATTTTGTTGCCTGATTTCAAAATCAATTACTTATTTAAGCTTGCCTTCAAAGCAGCCAGCTCATCGTCCACGCTGGAATTGGTATCATACTTTTCTGTAAGGTCCTCAATTGTCTGTTCGGAAGAGGAGCGGTTGAGCTCTGCCATAGCGTTGGCCTTATCGAGCGCTTTGTCTGCCATCTCTTCATATTTCTTAAAGCTTGCAATGGAGTTATTGGCACTCACTACGGAATCACCCATACGGTTGATCCGCTCCTGAGTCTTAGCTACCGCAAGCTTGCCCTTGATCATATCCTTACGGGACTCCAGCTCATTGATATCATCTACCAGTTTATCGTGCATCTCGCGCATATGAGTTGCATTGGTATGAGCCAGATTATAGGCTTCCTGAAGCCCTGGCAGCTTAGCGGATAAGGTTGCCTTCTGCTCAAGGAACTTTCTTGCATCAGCTTCGTTATCTGCTTCCAATGCCTTCACAGCATAGGTCTGCATCTTGTTGACTTCTTCGTTGCATTCATCGAATGCTCTTTTTGCTCTCTGCTCTTCAGCCATGATAGTTGCTGTCTCGGATTTTACTTTTCCGAGGTCTGAATTTAAGTTACGAAGACACTGATCGATCATTTTCTCAGGATCCTCTGCCTTATCAAGCAGTGCGTTGATGTTGCTGGACATAATGTCTTTGAATCTTGTTAATATACCCATGATCATACTCCTCCATAAATATTGTTTATTCTCAGAAGCCCATCTTTACGGGCTTTCCTGTTGACTTCTTACAGCTATAAGTGTATGCTTAAATACCTGCAACGTCAAGTTAAAATACAGTTAGAATGGTTAGAGGAAGTTAAAGGCCGCAGGTTGGATTATAGTTGTTTTTCCGGTTATACTGGTTTATAATAGGGAAGAAATACGGAACGGCTACAGAAAGTGAGAATGTTATGTGGATTGCTGGTGATTGGAAGGATTATGAGGTTATAGATGCTGCAAAAGGAGAGAAACTGGAACGCTGGGGGGATTATATTCTGGTAAGGCCGGATCCGCAGGTCATCTGGGATACGCCGCAGCAGAACAAGGGCTGGAAGAAGCCGAATGCCCATTATCACAGAAGTACTAAGGGCGGAGGAGAATGGGAATTCTTTGATCTGCCGAAGCAGTGGGATATTACTTATAAGGAGCTGACCTTTCATCTGCAGCCCTTCAGCTTTAAGCATACAGGACTTTTTCCGGAGCAGGCCGTGAATTGGGACTGGTTCTCGGAGAAAATTAAAAGTGTCAAGGGAAGGCAGATCAAGGTATTGAACCTATTTGCCTATACCGGAGGAGCTACACTGGCAGCAGCCAAGGCCGGAGCTTCGGTCACTCATGTGGACGCATCCAAGGGAATGGTAACCTGGGCGAAGGAAAATGCAGCTGCTTCAGGGCTTGGGGAAGCTCCCATCAGATATATTGTAGATGATTGTGTGAAATTCGTGGAAAGGGAAATCCGAAGAGAAAGCAGATACGATGCCATTATTATGGATCCGCCCTCCTACGGCAGAGGTCCGAAGGGTGAGATCTGGAAGATTGAAGACAGTATCCATCCCTTTATACAGCTTTGTACGAAGCTATTATCAGACGAGCCGTTATTCTTCCTGCTGAATTCCTATACCACCGGTCTTCAGGCCGGCGTGCTTTCTTATATGCTTTCCACCGAATTGGGGAAGCGCTTTGGCGGCAAGGTTACCGCGGATGAAATCGGACTTCCGGTATCGGATAACGGATTGGTACTTCCCTGTGGAGCAAGCGGACGCTGGGAGAAATAATGATACGTAGGCATATTTTATGTCGTTGACAATAAGAGGAGATAGTGATTGAAGTAATCACTATCTCCTTATTTGTTCCCGTTGCATATTCAATCCTTTTCCATCAGGTATTTTTTGACTCCGGACATACCATAGGAGACCGGGTATTCCTCCAGGTTGATCAGTGCCAATACATTTTTCCCTTTCTGTTCCTCCATCCGATGCTCCAGCTTTTCCAGCTGATAACCCTTTGGCAGCATGACTATTTTTGAGCAAAATGGAGTAATGGCTTTCTTAGGACAATTGTAGACACATCTTAGGCAGATGACACAATTGTCTCCGAATTCGGGAAGGAGTTCCTTCCTTCTGATGTTTCCCATTGGGCAGGACTGCTCGCACAACCCGCATCCGCTACAATCCGAACTTACCTTCATGCGTTTTCCGAACATTCTTGAACCGTATTTTTCTGCTTCCGCAAACGATGACAATACACGGTCAATCGGGTAAGGCTTCCTTCTTCTTACCCTGCCGGATAGAATATCTATAACAATCTGCTTAACTCTCTCCGGCAATGCCTCCAATAAAAGCAGAGAAAGCTCGTCGGGGGTCTCCATGAACAAATTGGCAGGCATCACCAGCATTCTCTCGTAGGGTATCCGATAGCCCTTCTGTTTCAGACGGCGAATGGTATGTAGTCGGCAGGCAGTATTCGGAATTACTTCCCCACCGCCGGATACGGAGATGACAGCTGTCAGGCGACCGTTCCCTTCCGGTAGCTTGCTGATAAAATCATAGATCGGTTTCGGCGCATTCAACGCATATACAGGATAAAGAACTATCAGCATATCGGTAGCTTCATAATGATAGGGATTTCTTGCATGAAGCTCATGGCAGCGGGCTGCAGTACCCTGTTCGTGAAAAGTCGCGGACAATAAATCGGCTGCCCTTTTGGTACCGCCGGTACCTGAAAAATAGACAATTTCCACACTTTTCGGCCTTTTATAGGAACTCATAGTAATACCTCGCTTTGGGAAATAATATAGGTATGATTTATTATACTAAGTTTACTATTATAAAATAATAAAACTTCTCTGTAACTTTTCCTATGTGCTGATCGTCTTTATTATAGTACACGAACCTATGGAAGACAATAGGCAGGAAGGGGGCGCAGGATGGATAAGAACGAGAATGAAGGAAAATATTTTGAGACCTTATGCGCAGATAACTGGAAGGAGCTTTACCGTTTTGTTTATTATAAGGTCCAAAACAGGGAAGAGGCGCTGGATATTACCCAGGAGGCTTATGCCAGAGCAATGGCCTATCGGAAAGGGAACGGCGAAAAAGTCATTGATTACAGCAGCTATCTTCGGACAATCTCGCTGAACATCATTCGGGATAATTGGCGGCAGAATAAGCGTAGAGGGAAACTGCAGAACATAGAAGAAGTCAGCCCGGAGGTAATGGCTGTCGGGGACTTTACTGAGCTGGCTGCGGAACGTACCATTCTGAAGGAGGCACTGAGCAGGCTGACGCCGGAACAACGGGAGGTGGTAGAGCTCAGAATTATAAAAGGATATTCGGTTATGGAGGCTGCTAAAATCATGGCTCGGAAGGAAGGGACCATAAGAGTGCTTCAGTACCGGGCTGTGAAGGCATTGTCGGAAATTCTAAAGGAGTCCGAAGGGAAGAAGATAAGGAGGGAACGGAATGAATAGCAGGTATAAAAAGCTTTCTGATTATATAGATACCTTGAACGAAGACAAAAGACCCTTGGAACACGGAAAAGAATACTGTGGAGTGGAATTGGAGGAGCTGCTGCAGACAGTGAGGAGAATCAGGCTTCTGAGAGAACCTGTTTATCCGGATAATCTCTATCCGGGAGTAATGGACGGGAGCGGGATTAAGGAACAGGGTAGCAGGGAAGTGGTCCTGTCAAAAAAGCGCGGAAGCAGAATGCTCCTATTTGCCGCAGCGGCAGCGGCAGTGATGCTTCTTGCGATAACCTACTGGATGCCGTCGGTAATCCACCCTAATACCGATATTGTCTATGCCATGGAGCATGCAATGGAAGAAGTAAAGGCCTATCATGGAACGATAGAAGTAGTCGGAACCAATGAACAGGGGGAGGAGACGACACAGGCTGTCAGAGAGGTATGGGCAGATCAGAGCGGTGATTATTACGTCAGGGAGCTGGCCGGCACCACAGCAGATACGATTACTGTCAATAATGGTGAGCGCAAATGGCAGCTTGTGCCGGAAGAGAAGAAGGTGTATCTGTATCCATCCTTCCCGGACGCATATCGATTTACCTTTGAACTGGGACGGGAAATCGAGGAGATCAAAGCGGCCAGGACAGTCAAAGTGCTCGGAGAGGAACAAATTGCGGGAAGGCAGACCAGACTGATCGAGGTAATACCGGAAGGAGGAGAACCCTATCATCTATGGATCGATCAGGAGACCAAGCTTCCGCTCCAGCGGGAATCTGCCATGCAGAATGCCCTGCAGTATCGGATCACCTACCGGGAGATTACCTTTGAAGATACAATTCCGCAGGAGCTGATCCGGTATCAGCTGCCGAAGGGTTATCAGGAGGAGGATATGGCAGTAGAGCTGATTGTGGGTTCCCGTAAGGAAGCGGAGGACTTAACAGGCTTTCTTCCTACTTTAATCGATACCCTGCCTCAGGGGTATACTCTTAAGAAAATCTCTGTCCTCAAAGAACAGGCAGCGATCAGATATTATTATGAAGCTTCCGATGGGAAGAAGACAGTCGTAGTA
>JAEZLY010000091.1 GCA_023414985.1 Bacillota bacterium
TTATTAGATTTTCAATCGCACAGTCTCTTTCAACCATGCTGTCATATTCTTACTCTTCTACTGTTACGCCCATGCTTCTGGCGGTACCGGCGATCATGCTCATCGCTGCTTCTACGCTTGCTGCATTTAAGTCGGGCATCTTAAGCTCTGCAATCTTTCTTAACTCAGCCTTAGAGAGCTTTGCTACCTTTGTCTTGTTAGGAGTAGCGGAACCGGACTTCAGATTAAGAGATTTCTTAATTAAAACTGCTGCCGGAGGAGTCTTTGTAACGAAGCTGAAGCTTCTGTCAGCATATACGGTAATAACAACGGGTGTAATAATACCGTCCTGATCTGCTGTTCTTGCATTAAATTCTTTTGTAAACTGAACAATGTTTACACCATGCTGACCGAGTGCGGGACCTACCGGAGGAGCCGGAGTCGCCTTGCCTGCTGGAATCTGTAATTTGATATAACCTGTAACTTTTTTTGCCATGATAGCATACCTCCTGATAAATGTGGTGTTTGCGGGGATTTCCCTCCCACGTTAACGAACTGTAAGCCAAATATCTTAGTGGGCTTACGGTTAGCGGCTGCAAAGCCGACTAACTTTGACGGCTGAAAAGCCAATCAACTTATCTGCGAACCTTTACTTCTCCGAAACCAATCTCAACGGGGGTTTCTCTTCCGAACATATCCACGCTGATTGTAACAATCTGCTTATGAGTATTGATTTGTCTGATCACACCTGTCGTGTTCTCCCATACACCGGAAGTAACGGTAACGGTATCACCAATTTCAAAATCAACGGATACTTCATCGGATTTAATTCCCATGCTGCGCATCTCAATGTCCGATAACGGAACCGGTTGTTTAGAGTCGGGGCCAACGAAGCCTGTTACGCCTCTGGTATTACGTACCACATACCATACGTCATCATTCATGACCATATGAAGGAGTACATATCCAGGAAACATCTTCTTCTGTACACGTTTCTTAACACCATTCTTCACTTCGATGACATCCTGCATCGGCACAGACACTTCCAAAATCTGATCCTGCAGTTTCATGCTTTCAATTGTCTTCTCAATGTTCGCCTTTACTTTGTTCTCATACCCTGAATAGGTGTGAACAACGTACCAATTAGCCTCTGACATATCCTCACCCTTATCCTAAAAAGATTCCAATACCGAGTTCAACAAGATAATCCAGTACGTAAATAATTAATCCTAAGATAACGGTAGTACTAATGACAGCAACTGACAGCTTACCCAGAGCTTCCTTGTCAGGCCAGATAATTTTCTTGAACTCAGCCTTTAAGCCCTTAAACCAGCTTTTCTTTGGAGCATTTTCGGTTGTAGCGTTTGTCATTTCTCCCATGGTTTCATTTCCTTTCAGATTAATTATTTTGTTTCTTTGTGTAAAGTGTGAGTCCGGCAGAACTTACAATACTTCTTGGTTTCCATTCTGTCTGGATGTAACTTTTTTTCCTTGGTCATGTTGTAATTACGCTGTTTGCAATCAGTACATGCCAATGTGATTTTTACGCGCACAATATCCACCTCCGATTTCTCTTGTAGCGCTTTTCGCTTAAACTATGCAACAGGCTTTTTTAGGCATAAAAAAAAAGCCTCTTTCTTTGCTTTCTTAATATATCATACGCCGGTTTGTACGTCAATACATTTTTTTCTATGCACTTTTTATGATTTATAGGAAAAGAGAAGAAGAAAATTGCTTCTTCTTCTCTTTCTATTATTAACGTATTCTTATGAAATAATCCTATACATGTTACTGATCATCGGCTTTTGTTCAATTAACCTGAGGAAGCGGCCTTCACAATGATCGTACAGACAGCGGTTAGGCCGCTGGACGTTCGTACGGTGATTTTCGCCTTACCGGGTGACTTCGCTGTAATCTCCCCGTCCTCTGATACAGTTGCCACGGATTTATTCGAGCTTGTGAACGTAACCGTATCCGTCGTATTGGATGGTGTCATATTCCATGCAAGGGTATAACTCTGCTTCGGCTTTAAGGTCTTCTCTGTCTTGGCCAGCTTTAGCTTTGTCGCCTTGACTGTCTTTACGGTAATATGGTTGACCGTCATATTGCCCCTGTAATCAATGGCAAAAATCGTATAGGTTCCATCCTTTTTCACCCTGATTGTGGCCTTCCCGTCAATTAAATCTATCACAGAGCCCACATCTGACGGAAGAAATTCGGATGCCTTTCTATTCCCGGACATAAACTCGACCCGTTTGACCAGGCTCTGATAATCGCTGACTCTTAAGGAAATGGAACGTGTTTTATAATTATCTGCTACTGTAAAGTTGGCTTTTATCTTCGGAGGCGTTGTATCTTCTTTTACCTCATAAACCTGAACCGCCTCATTCCCTGCATAATCTGATGCATAGAAGGTATAGGTACCGGCTTTCGAGATGCTCACCTGATTATCCTCCACCGGTGTTCCCAACACTCCGTGTCCGAAATCCTCTGCCTCTTTCATTCCAAGACTCCATCTGAGAACACGGATACCGGAGGGTCCTTCATCAGATGCGTTCACAGGTACCAGCATATCCCCCTTCTCATATAAGGTAGAAAAGCTCATGATCGGAGGCTTGTTATCCCGGGTCAGATCCTTAGCTGACAGTAACGCTTGATATGCACTGGGTATTCCTGCATTTTTAAGACGCCCCTGCAAACTTTCTATCGGTTTAACGGATTTCACAAGAAGCTCTTTCACATTGGAAGCATAGATATGATCACTGCAGGCATACATGATTGCCGCAACTCCGGTAACCTGAGGTGCTGCCATGGAGGAGCCGCTTAAAGAAGCATAACTGCCTACTGTCGTACTGTAAATATCCTCACCCGGAGCAGCCAAATCTACAGAGTTGGGCCCGTAATTGGAATAATTGGTCAATTCACCTTCTGCATCGATGAAAGTAACGGAAATCAGATTATCCAAATTCAAATCAGCCGGATAAATCGGCTTAACATCGTTATTTTCTCCGGTATTTCCTGCAGCCGCTACGAAAAGCATATTTGATTCCTGTATCACCTGCTTCAATGCATCAACACTCTGTGAGGTTCCCCAGCTTAGGTTACAAATATCAGCACCCATCATGGTTGCATACTTGATTGCTTCTATCGCACTGGAAAGACTGCCGGTACCTTTTGAGCCGCCGTTAATCTTTAATGCCATAATCTTTACATCCACGTTTCCGGCAATTCCTGCAATGCCGGTACCGTTATTGACAGCCGCTCCGATAATACCGGCAACATGAGTGCCATGATCGTCATTATCTTCCGGAAGCGCCATGTACTTATTATATTTTGTTGAATATTTATAATGGCAGACTGTAGAGTCATTATTGTAGAAGTCCCAGCCATAATAATCATCAATGTAACCGTTTCCGTCATCGTCTATCCCGTTATCCTTAATCTCGTCCGGATTCTCCCACATACGGTTTGCCAGATCCGGATGCTGATAATCAACACCGGTATCAACAACGGCAACTACTACCTGCCGCTTTGCTGCCTGCATTTCCTGGAGATTGTCCCAGGCCTGTGTCACATCCATATCGATATCCGGAGTTGAATTAACATCCATCTTGCCAAGCTCGGACAGATACAGATAAGATCCCGGGTTATCAATTGCCCATTGGGCATCCGCATAGGTATCGTTACTGAAGCTTAAAGGAGAGAGATCGATATTTCCCTGAACCTCGGATATTTTCGAATTCGCTTTCAGGCTGTCCAGAACATCATAGTAATCCGAACTGTTCTTTACCGACAGCAGGGCATAATCATCAATATGATTCACAACTTCCACCGAACCGTTATATCCTGCGGCTAAATCCTTCAATTCCTGATCTGTAACCTTATCCTCAAATATGGCGACGATCTCTCCGCCCGCATTTATGTAATCCTGCTTTTCCCTATCAGTGTTTTTCCCTGAGGAGGCTAAAGTAAATCCCATAATAAGCAAAAGCAACCACATGCTCTTATTCAATTTTTTCAGTTTATTTTTTCGGTTGTTCAAGGTATCATCTCCAGTACGATTAAGGAAAGTCTTTTGTTATTCTCATGTTAGGCTTCGTTATTGGCAATTGTGTGGCAGAATTATAACAATTTTGTTATAAAATATGTAATATTATTAAGTATTTAATGTAACTGATTGATGTAACTGATGCGAATGGTAGATGTAACTGATCGATGCAACTAACGCGACAAAAGGTCAGGCTGTTCGTGAACAGCCTGATTACAAGCATAAGAAGGCCTCCGGAAAGACGACTTTCCGAGGGCCTTCTTATGCTTGTTTATCATGTCACCTCATGGTGACATGACCTTTTGTCTTTTATACTCATATACTATTACACTCTTATACTCTTTTAATCCTATAATCCTGTAATCTATACGCAGCTGATAGGGAGGGCAAATTCGACGCACATCGACAAATATCCATAATTTGGGCTCGCAATTGCGACAAAAATATGCTATAATTAAATAAATAAAAGCATATTAACCATCGAACCCACTCCGGTTTGTTTTCCTTCATAAAAGAGAGGAGGTAGTTTCATGAACACTCCGAATAATCAGCCAGAGTTATCGGACCCTAAAGATTTCTGGGATAGTCTCCACCTGGATATTCTGACCTCCAACCAGAAGCTTTCCAAAAAGGATTATCTGTCCTTGATAGAAAGAAGTGTTATGTTCTCCTTGTTTTTTCGCGGATGCCATCCATTGGAGACAGTCGCTTTCCAGAAGCTGTTCCATTTAGAGGACTCCGGCTTTGTATTAATGCTTGATATCCCCGAGCTGCTTCAACCGGGAACCGCAAGTGAGATTTCTGTTGACGAATTTGAATTACATAGCTTTATCAAAAATTTGCTCCCCGGACACAAATATCTCGTCAGCCCTCTCATGGTCAACAGAATCTGTCTGCTCTTCACTCAGGATACTCCTGCGGACGAGCAAAAGCATCGTAACGACAGCATAAGCCTTGCAAGAGAGCTAATCGAAGAGCTTCATCATCATTATGGTTTATCAGTAACAGTCGGGATCGGCAGTATCCAGAACATGAATGCCATTTATACTTCATTTGTTGATGCTC
>JAEZLY010000162.1 GCA_023414985.1 Bacillota bacterium
ACAAAGAATATGCCTTGGCACATTCTCGCGCCGCCGCGTAGCCGCTTGCGGCTATCTTCCGATTAAGCGGCGTGCGCATCCTGCCCGAAGGGCTTTTAATTCATAGGACGCAATTTCCTATGAATTAAAAAAGCCCTAAGCTAAAATTAGCTTAGGGCGAATGCATCTCATCCGTGTTTCCACCTAAATTCAGAGTAAGGTTCCTTCTCTGCTCTCACTCAGTACTGATAAATATGCACATCGCATATTCGAAGACAATACCGATTCCGATATAACGGTCAGAACCCGACGAAATCTACTATCATAACATTGATATCATAGATATCAAGAATATGTGGTTCGGTTCGTAGCTCAGAAACTGCTTCTCCATCTTCTTCACGGGAATTCTCACCGGCCATTCCCTCTCTGGGCATCCAAAAATGGGTACTCCTTTTCGTCATCGCTTATTGGATGTTATGATAATACTTGATGGAATATTTGTCAAGAAATAAATTTAATTATTTTTTCTGAGATCCATGATATCACGATAGGTAATCTGCTTGATTCCGGCATCCTTTAAAGCATAACGGTAATCCGGATCCTTCATCAGCTGATATTCATGAACCCGTCTCTGCCAGGTTGGATTAATGTATTTAATTTCCTCCGTCTCCTTTGAGGGGTGGATGTAGGTTTCCGATATTCCTTCCGGAAGGCAATACATCCTTCCGATCATCATTTCCTTAAAGCTATCATAGGTTTCACCCGGCTCCGGTGCGTAATTATGGGTCAACAGATAATCCGGTGTCAGTATTCCTGCCTGATCCGCCAGATCGATGATTGTTTTGAAGGTAGACAGCATCTCGGGAGTATCCAACGGCCCCAGAAGAAAATCATCCTTATAATAATTCCGGAAGAACCGAAACGGAAGCTTACCGTACTCTACGCAGAAACGGAACACGTAAGGCAGATAGCACTCTCCGTTCAACCCGTAAAGACTTCCCATGTGATTGTCCACATGAGAAAGGTTCAAGCCGTAATTCAACACCTTATCAAACTGAGCTTTGATTTCCCTTATGACATCCTCTTTTTTTGCATGCTGCCCAAATTCTTCGCAGGCTGCGTAAAGATATCCTCTCCCATCTTCAAGGGAGGTCCCATGAGTAAGACTTCTGGATTTCATATTCTCCCACTCGCTTGTGAAAGTAAGGTGCAGTCCCACATTGGAAATACTGTGCTTAACACACCAGGATGCCGCTTCCTCAAAGCCGGGAGTACAGGGCATAATTGTCGCCGAGGACACCAATCCCTCTGTTAATAATTCTTTGATTGCCTCATTGACGGATGTACATTGTCCGAAATCATCCGTATTCATGATTAAATACCGAATCATGATTTAACCTCCTTATTCTCTCTATTCCGTCTTCAGTTGATTCATAATCACTTCTCGCTGCGCTTTTGTAACCGGATGGTTACACGCGAGCTCTAAAGCCCAGATGACTGCACCAGCCGCAGGTCTGACCTCTAAAAGGATGGGGGTTACCCGCATTCCTGTATACAAAAAGATACAATCCGTAAAATAATCGATTAACAAAGGGCAATCGGACTTCGTCCAGACAGAGCCTGCCAGTACAATCTCCGGCACTTTCTGAAAGGATAAGTTGCTGATACAGCCCGAAACCGATTTTGCCTGTTGTCTCGCAATCTCCTGAACGATTTCTGCAGCGATCGCATCTCCTGAATTCGCTGCTTCAAAGAGAAGAGTAATCAGCTCCTTATCCAAATTCCTCTGTGTATAGAAGGTCTCACTGATTGCATCGTATAGTTCCTTCTGATCCGTCAGCCCGAATAGGCTCATGACCCGATCGGTCAAAACAGTCTTAGCTCCGCAGCGGAAGTAGTAATCATAGGCAGCTCTTACTGTGAGCGCCGCTATAATGAAGCCTCCCGCATAGTCTCCGGTCGCAAGTCCGATTCCGCCCACCTGAAGGACCGTTCCGCTTTCATCGATACCGGTCACTACTGAGCCCGTCCCGTTTATGGAACAGACACCGCTTCCGGAAGGACAGCCGGCTTTAATACCGAGCACGGAATCATTGGCAACAACAAATTTCTGAAACCCGGCTTTCTCAATAATTTGGTTCATTACAGTAAGCTGGGACGGTGTATCAACGCCTGCCATCCCGAAAGCGGCTGCCGCTACACTTTTTCTCTGAATATTATGCTTCTTTAGTAAAGTATCCAGATCGTCCAGAAGCCTTTCTTCTGTCTCTGCAAACCCGCCGCTCAGTACCTCATGGCTTCTGCTTCCCGTCCGTAGGGAAGCAACCTGCTCTCCCTCAGTCGTGAAGATAAGATAGTCAGTCTTAGTACCACCGCCGTCTACTCCGATGATATATTCCATATTCCTATGTTCCTGCATTCCTGAATTTTCTCCTTCATTATGATCTGAATTGAGGAAGATACTCCTTATGTGCCTGCTTCATCTCTTCATAGCAGAGCTTTGCCTTATTGTAATCACCAATCAGTGGGTGAATCAGCAATGCCTTCATCGCTTCGTCATCACTTCCGCTGACGGCTGCATTGACCGTATGACGTTCGTATGCCTTGACCGTACGCATCAGTTCAATGATATGCCGATTCTGAAAATCGCGGACCGGAAGCGGTCTTGCTCCTGCTCTGCCGATTACAGCAGGAATCTCCACCGTATCCTCATCCTCCATGAACTCCAACGCACCCTGGTTCCGTACATTAACAACATGTATTTCCTGTTTATCATTATAGATGGCATCGACCAGGGATATTGCTGCCTCTGAATACCTTGCACCTCCGCGCTTTTCGAGCTCCTTCGGCTTATCCTTCAGTTCCTCCTGCTGATACAGAGCAAGCAGTTGCTCTTCAATCTCCATGCAGACCTCTCCGCGGCATTTTTCCTCCGCCAGCAGATGCTTCAGCTTATCCTCACGATAATAATAATATTCCAGATAAGAGGAAGGAATCGCTCCGATGGTCTTAATCAGCTCCGAACTAAAGCCCTGCAGTGGTATGTTCTTCATTCCCTGCCCTTGGATTCCCTGCTCCAGCGCCTCAGCCAAAAGCTCCTGCCCATCTTTTTTAATTCCTGTAATAAAGCTTAAATGATTTAAGCCAATATATTGAATATCCAGTTGTTTATCTCCAAAGGCCTGCTCCACTCCGGCAACCATGTTAATCGGAACATTGCATAAACCCAAGGTCTTTATCCTGGAATGCTTCTGTAAAGCCTCGGCTAAGATACCGGAGGGATTGGAGAAATTGATCAGCCAGGCCTCCGGGCAAAGCCGTTCCATTTCCTGTGTGATCTGAATCATCGCCGGTATGGTACGTAAAGCTTTGAAAAATCCTCCGATACCGGTGGTTTCCTGTCCTATCAGACCATACTTCAACGGGATTTTCTCATCCAGTATCCTGCAGGGAAGCTTGCCTACTCTGATCTGGGATAGAACGAAATCCGCATCCTGTAGCGTCGGTTCCAGCTCCATCTTCAGTGAGAAATTGATGGGAAGCCCAGCTTTTTCAACCATTCTACGGCATAGTCCACCGACGATCTTCAGCTTCCTTTCATCGATATCCATTAGGACAAGCTCCGTAACCGGAAGGGAAGCGCTTCGAAGGATAATTCCTTCAATTAACTCAGGAGTATAGGTACTACCGGCTCCGATGATCGCAATTTTTAATTTATTCATTTATTTGCTCCTTTCCATTATTATATTTCATTGTTGATTCCTTGAAAGCCATTCTGGGAGGATACTTCATCGCAAAACTGCCGCTTCCCTGCTCATCAATGATTGACAGCAGCTGTTCCACTGCGCTCTGCGCCATTTCCTCTGCGGGCTGGCGAACGGAAGTGATTCCCGGTACATAATGTCCGGCCAGTAAACTGTCATCATAACCGCATACCGAGATATCCTGCGGTACCTTCAAGCCGAGATCCTTGATGGCATTAATCGCTCCTACGGCAATATGATCATCAAAGGCAAACACGGCGGAGGGTAAGGTCCCCGCTGCATACCATTTCATCATTGTCTGATAGCCTGTCGGCTGGTCATATTCTCCGTTTTCAATCACATAGGGCTGAAGAGCTACCTCCGAAAGAGCTTTATAGGCTCCAAGCTGCCGCTCCATCGTTGATAGACTTCCGGCAGCTGCTCCGATCAGACCGATTCTGGTATGCCCCAGCTCAATCAAATGTCTGGTTGCCATATATCCTCCGGCTATGTTATCTGCAAGCACTGAGGTAATGCCCTCGTTCATTGTCTGATTGTCGATGACGACAAAGGGGATCTTCTTCGATTTGAAAATATCAATAAAATATTTCTCTCGGTTGGGAACCAGAAGGATTGCTCCGTCAACCCTGTTCTGACTTAAAAAAGCAGTGTTCACATGTCCGCTGTCTTCATCACACATGGACAGTGTTAGCAGATACCCCTTGCTCTGCAGCTGTTCATTCACTTCTCTGACAATGCTGCTGAAGAAATCATCGCCCAGGTTCGATATGAACATTGCTATGACATAGGATTTGCCGGTAGCGAGCGTTCTGGCTGCAGCACTTGGGATATAGCCTAATTCTTCGATTGCCTCGAGGACTTTTATTCTGTTGTTCTCCCTGACGTTGGGCGAATTACTGATCACTCTGGATACCGTAACATACGACAAGCCGCTTTTCTTCACTACATCTTCAATTGTAACCTTCATATATTCCTCCAGTTCAATACCCGATATCCCTATCATAAATTTGTACCTGAACTTCTCGGGTATCAGCCTTACTTTGAATTCCGTTATCCTTTACTAATATTAAATGCGTATTAATTTTCTTATGAAATAAGCATACACCATTCCAGTCAAAAATGTCAATACAAAGTAATATTCATTTAATATGGTGAATTAACCGTTGATATTTTAAATTTTATCGGTTATTATTGTGTTAGCAGACGTAATTATCAGTAATAAATGTATATACGTATTAATTTTAGAGGAGGATGTTATGAGTAAGCCTATTTCAGAATTAACCACTAAGGTGGAGCGCTTTTCCTATGCAGGATATTTTCTGGGTCAGAATATTTTCTACACTCTGATTACTACCTATCTGACACTATATTATACCGACTATTTCGGAATATCTGCAGTGGCGGTCGGTATCTTATTTTTCGTAGCACGAGTCTGGGATGCGATCAATGACCCGATTATGGGAGTAATTGTAGATAAAGCAAAGCTAAAGGGCGGCAAATTCAAGCCTTGGGTCAATATCGGTATTCTATCGATGCCGATCTCAACCGTATTGATCTTCGTACAGTTTGACGGGTCAATGCACTTAAAGATTCTGTATGCTTACCTCACCTACATCTTATGGGATATGATGTATACCATGAGTGATGTCCCGATTTATGCCCTCTCCACTGTCATCTCAAAGGATATCAATGACCGGGTCAGAGTAATTGCCCTCGGAAGAGTGATGGCCTTTATCGGTACTCTTTTTGCTACAGTCGCAACGATTCCTGTGATTCAGAAGCTGGGCTGGACTCCTGGTGTATTCCTTCTCTGCGCTATTGGTATGCTTACGATGATACCTGTGAGACGATTTACTCATGAAAGAGTCCAGGACACCTCCACCGCCTCCCCGTCCTTCAAAGAGCTGTTTTCCTTTCTGATCCACAATAAATACTTACTGATCTTCAACTGTGCCTTGATTATTTGCAGCATCACCAATACGTTACTACCTTCCCTGAATTATTTCGTGAAATATAATCTGGGGAATGAAAGCCTCATTTCCGTATTCATGCTGGCTGCCATGCTTCCCAGTCTGATCATTCCGATCCTTATGCCCGGGCTGGTCAAACGGTTCGGAAAGAAGCCGATCCTGTTAACCGCAGTCGTCTTCTTTATCATAACCAGTATTCTCTCCTACTTGATCGGCTATCAAAATTTCACAGCAGTACTGGTCCTGACAGCGCTGCGTGGTCTTGGTTACAGCGTTCCTTCTATCCTAACTGGTATGTTTACAGTGGATTGTGTGGAATACGGAGCTTATCAAAGCGGTCATCGCTCGGAAGGCATCAGCTTCTCCGCCCAGACCTTTACTGCGAAGATCACCAGTGCACTACAGGGAGCAATCAGCAGCTTCCTCCTGGCTTATTTCGGATTTCATGCGAATCAGGTTCAGACACCCGAGACGTTGGAAGGAATATTCAAGATGTTTACCATCATTCCTGTTATCGGTTTTGTGCTTATGTTCGTAATTATCCTCTTCTTCTATAAGCTGAAGGAAGAGGATGTTCAGGCAATGATGCAAAAGACGATCAAATAGTTTTGTACTATATCCGGTTGCATTCTACATATACCGACATATTTATACACCATTCGTTTCCTTAATGAATACTATAATTATGGAAGATGTTATAGTCATCTTACCCAGACAAATTTATTAAGGAGATGAGAAAATGGATGCTTATAAAGCAAACCATTCCGCTGCAGTAAATACATCAGATTCGACGGGTTTTTGCAGTGAAGTCGAGTGCAATGCTTCTGTGCTCAGCTCAGATACATTGCCGAAAGCAGAAACCTTCCCCTGGTGGGGAGGTAATTTTAAAGTTCCCAAGGTACTAACCGAATTTGTGGTTCAGATTGATTCAGAATCCAAGATCAGATTAAATGAGCCTGCTTATGAGATAAAAAGAATTGAAAAACAGATATTTTTAAAACAATGCAGATATATCCCTCCTACAAAAAAAGTTTTCCTGGAAGGCTATATCAGGAAAAATATCGAGTATGCGGCACGTAGCTGTACGAGAAACCATGCAATAGCCGGTTCTATCAAGGATACTACTGTTCACGTTCCTTTTAAAGCTTACGCAAAAGTTGATTTTCACGGTGAGGAACCATATATCTTCCCGAATCCTCCGGCTTTGGTAGCGAGATATTTTGACGAAAAGAGAATGGGAAAGGATATCAGAGAAGCTGACAGATCAAATGTTGAGATTTTCAACGAACCGGTATACTGTGAGCTGGAATGGTCAGCAATTTATGATGCAGATATTGATGACAAAGGTTGTCCTATTGACGGTCTGATGAATGAGGAGGAATTTCAGGAGTTTACCGATAAGTCTGTGATCTTTCTCTGCATCAAGCTGCTTCAGAAGCAGCAGGTATACTGGCCTGAGCATTGTAAACCGCATAAGGAAGCTGAAAAAGAAATGCCTTATCCGATGAATACGGATTGGAATACCCCGATGAATTACCTTCCGGATGAAAAACAATTACCCCCTTTTAATTAAGTTTGACAGCCCGCAACTGTTCCAAGTCATAAGAAAGTGATAGAGAAAGACCCGGCCCGGAGTGTATCCGGACCGGGTTTTCCCTGTCTAAAGTAAATTAATATTTTTGAAAACAAATCAGAAATGGTAACGTTATATTATATATGATACAAAATCCAACATTAATTGATCATAATTTCATTTTTAATCTTATATTAATGAATCACTGGTGATATTTGCTTATAATGTCACCTATGGTCACAAAATTCAACCAAGGAAGTGATGTTACGATGAAATTCACAGAGCAAGTAAATATCTATAAGGAGCAGGTTCTGCCGATCCCCTACGAGGAAGTAGTAATTCCGGAGCCGGCAGCAGACAGAACCTTTATACAGAAACACATCTTCTATAAGCTATTCTTCCTCTTTATCATCGGAAGTATCTTTGGCTGTTATATGGAACAGATACAATATTATTTACATAAAGGAATATGGGAATGCAGAGCCGGTGTGATCTGGGGACCCTTCAGTGAGATTTACGGTGTGGGGGCCGTTCTGATGTATCTGATCTCCTATCAACTAAAGGAGAAATCTCCCTTAACTATATTCTTTACTGCAACGGTCAGCGGCTCAGCTTTTGAATATATCGCACGTCTCTTTCAGGAATTAGCCTTTGGATCAATTACCTGGGATTACAGTAAACAACCGTTGAATATCGGCGGTCGTACCAGTCTGAAATACGGAATATGCTGGGGACTGCTCGGTTTAATCTTTATCAAGTGGATTTTTCCTTTTCTCGATAAGTATCTGGAACGCATTCGAGGAAAAGCGGCTTTTGTATTTACCTGGGTCTTCATTCTCTTTATGTCAGTGGACTTAATCTTTTCAGCAGCAACCGTATCCAGATGGAGCGAACGTCTGCAGGGGATTCCTTCTGTGGGCAGTCTGGAACAGTATATGGATGAGCATTATGATAATGACAAAATGGAAAGCAGATTTCCGCACATGAAATTCATCGATGTCTCTCAAAAAGCAGCATGATAGATACATACTAAAAAAATTCAATATTTTGTACGAAAAAGGGCTTAGTTCTGCTGCCCGAGCGGCAGAACCAAGTCCTTCTCTATGCTTACATATAAAATTAGAATATTATCATTATAAAGCTCTTTTGTACTGCTCCGGCCAGGTAAGCTCTTCCTTCAGCTCCCTCGCTGCCTGCATCGGGAAGTAAGGATTGCGTAACAACTCCCTACCGAGAAAGATCAGCTCGGCTCTGCCATTCTGAAGGATTTCCTCTGCCATCAGGCTGGAGGTGATAAGTCCGCCTGCAATAACAGGGAGCTGTGTCTCTTTCCTGACAGTCTCTGCAAATTTTACCTGATAACCGGGATATGCGTTCGGAGAAACATTAATTACGCCGCCCGAGCTTACATTCACAATATCGATTCCTTCCTCCTTCAATTCTTTTAACATACCGGCAACCGTATAGTCATGATTGCCCTCCTCGGAGTATTCTTCGGCGGATACCCTGACGATGACCGGTTTATTCTCCGGCCATACCCTCCGTACTTCCCTGAGAATCTCTTTTAAAAACCTGGAACGGTTCTCAGCACTACAACCATACTCATCGGTCCTGTGGTTTGTCAACGGAGAAAGAAATTCATTAATCAGATAGCCGTGTGCACCATGAATCTCAATGACATCAAAGCCTGCCAGCTCGGCTCTGCGTGCGGCTTCACGAAATGCTGCCTGAACCTCCGAGATATCCTTGATAGACATTTCCACCGGAACCCTATATCTGTCACTGAAGGCAATCGGACTCGGAGCAATACATGGTTCGGAGGCCACTTCGGATTTTCTGCCGGCATGGGCCAATTGGATACCCACCTTGGCTCCATGACTGTGGCAGGCATCCACTATTCTTTTTAATCCTTCTATCTGTTCATCCTTCCAAAGACCAAGATCCCGGTCTGTGATACGTCCCCTACTTTCGACACCGGTGGCTTCCAGGATAATCAATCCTGTCCCCCCTACAGCTCTGGTAGTATAATGCGTAAAATGCCAATCGTTCGGATTACCGGCCTGATCGGCGCAGAACATACACATGGGTGCCATTACAATTCTATTCTTCAGGCTTAAACTTTTTATCCGAAATTCACTAAATAACTTTGTCATCCTAATTCCTCCACTTCAATTCATTCAATATTGTATGAAAAATAATATGCCCAATTCATAATAAATTTTATATTTACATAAGAATCATTCTGTCACTTTCATGATATTAGCAATTAGTGGTCTGATGCTCTTTCGAATCCTTGGCCAGTCCTGAAGTATTTCCGGAAAGATTGATCCTTCTTTTTTCTGCAGGCAGGTATCATCCTTTAACCCAAAGACAACTCCATTCGGGAAACGATCATCGGGGCCGATTACCCGGAACCCCAGGGCTCGTAACGTATCCGCTATGGGAGTTACCAGCCGGTCATGATAATAACGTAAGCTTTCTTCCTGTTCCACCATCCCCCCATGTCCGATGATACCGACAGGTATATCTTGAAACGGGGGTTGATATGTAGGATCGTTCAGCCATCCGGCATAGGTTATCTCATTGATCTTCTCAAAGATCATCAGCAGCTTTGAAGGTATCGGCGAGTAATGTGGTACCACCAGAAAAACAATCTGTACATCCGTGATTGTATTCAGAAGCCGATTAAACTCAGAATCATAGGCGCATAGCCCACTCCGGCTGCATTGTCCGCAGAGGATACAGGACTTAAAATCATAGTCCCGCAAGGGAATGATCTCAACCGATGCCTCAGTACTGTTTTCGTCTTCTATCATTTCCTTTATCATCGTACAGACAGCAACCGATGTGCTTTTATCATCCCTCAGCCTGGTATTCGCTGCTGATATACACGCAATTCTCATTCAATCACCTTCTATTCCTTCCCAGATGCATCTTACTATCTCATTGTAGACAGAGGAGGTAAGAATAGCATCCTTTCTTTTACTGTGTTCCCTTTTCGCTTACAGATACCAAAATCACATCCACTGTTTCTATATTTTATCTCTTTCTGATTGTCCAGTCAAACAGGTAATCAAAATAACCTTGATAAGGAATAACCTTCGACTGCTATCATTCAGCAAAAAAACCTGCCGTGCTGAATATGAAATCCAGCCTGGCAGGCTTCTGTCTTAATCAATATATATTTTATACACTTCTTTACTTTCTTACGGACTATAAATTCATAATCAGCTTTTTCGCTGAAAGAATTGACGATGCACTCATCGAGAATTCATCCAACCCATATTCCACCAAGGTGGGGATTGCAGTCTCATCCCCTGCCATCTCCCCGCACATGCCGACCCATTTTCCATGCTTATGTGCTCCATCAATCGTCATTTTAATCAGCTTCAGTACTGCAGGATGCATCGGTCTATATAGATAAGCTATCTTCTCATTCATCCGGTCGGCTGCCAGAGTATATTGAATCAGATCATTCGTACCGATGGAGAAGAAGTCTGCATACTGTGCCAGCTCCTCTGCACAGACAGCCGCAGACGGTATCTCAACCATGATACCCCATTCAATGCTGTCTGAATAAAGCTCGTGAAGCTGATCCAGTTCCTGTTTACATTCCTCTGCAATCTCTTTTGCTGTAAGAAACTCCTCCGGTCCCGAGATCATAGGAAACATGATACTGAGAGAACCATGTACAGAAGCACGGAGCAGTGCTCTCAGCTGTGTCTTGAACAGCTCCTTCTGATCCAGGCAGATTCTGATTGCGCGGTACCCGAGAAACGGGTTCATTTCCTTCGGAAGCTCTAGATAAGGAAGTGTCTTGTCTCCTCCGATATCAAGGGTCCTGATTACTACCTTTCTCCCTGCTGCTTTTTCCAATACTACCTTATAGCTTTCGTATTGCTCTTCTTCTGACGGCGCACTGTTTCGGTCCATATATAAGAATTCTGTACGGAATAAGCCCACCCCGTCACCGCCATTTTCCAGAACCTGATCGATATCCTCGGGTTTCCCGATATTTCCCGCTACATAAATTCGCTTCCCGGAGCTTGTAACGGTCTCTGCTGAAGCAAATGCTTTCAGTCCTGTCTGTGCAGCCTGATAATCCTTCTGTTTCTTCTGATATTCTGCCAGCTCCTCTGCACTTGGGGAGAGGATTGCCTTCCCTTCAAACCCATCTATGATAACCATATCTCCATCCCTTACGGCACCGGTAATATCACCCATTCCTACGACAGCCGGTATTTCCAGAGTTCTTGCCATGATAGCCGAATGGGAGGTTCTTCCGCCGATATCGGTGAGGAAACCGATGACTTTACTTCGATCCAGAGAAGCCGTATCGGAAGGAGTAAGATCATGGGCAACGACTATGGTATTTTCCTTCATGATTTTTAAATCCGTAGAAGCGCCGGATAAATTAGCAATCAACCTGTCTGTGACGTCCTTGATGTCAGCAGCTCTTTCTCTTAAATATTCATCCTCCATCTCAGCAAAGATTGCCAAAAAGCGTTCCGTTACCCGGCAGGTCGCGGATACCGCGCTGACCTTGTTCTCTCTGATCTCAACCTGAATTGCTCCGATCAGTTCCGGATCCTCAAGGAGCATCAAATGCGCTTCGAATATTTCTGCCTCCTCATCTCCTATTGCTTTGGAGGTCCGTTCCTTAAGCTCCTCCAGCTGCTGCTTCGACAACGCAATTGCCTCCTCGAAGCTTGCCGCTTCCGCCTCAGGATCTTCGATGTATTCTATGGAAGTTGTGTATTCTTTCTTCTTCTGTAAGCTGACCTCTCCGATCGCATAGCCTTTGGAAGCTGCAATTCCGTATTTCATCGGGGTCCTCCTTTTTTCAAATTCCGTCTATTCTCCCAGTCCTGCTTCAATCAGTTCTGCCAAGCCTTTCAATGCCTCTGCTTCGTCATCCCCGCTGCATTCAAGGACAATTTCCGTACCGCGGCTGATTCCTGCGCTTAATATTCCAAGAAGTGACTTCGCATCATAGCTTTTCTCACCCTTGGAAATTGTGATTTTAGATTTAAACTTTGCTGCTGCCTTTACCAATGTACTGGCCGGTCTTGCATGAAGTCCGGATTCGTTGATTACTATTATTTTACGATTTACCATTCTATTCTCCTTTAATTTTCACTTCCACGGTAACAGAATACCATTCCTTGTTAAAATACGTCTCAGCGTACTCAATCACCTTCCCTGCATCATCAAAGGCAGTTCTCTTGACAAAGAAGGTATCCGTATTCTTTTTAATATTCATCAATCTGGCTATCCTGCTATCATTCACTTCTCTGACGGAATAGTTCTCATTTGCTACCACAGGATAAATATTAATTTCTGCCAATGTCTTATAGAAGGATTTATTTTCATGAATTCTCTGCACTTCTTCCATGCTGATCAAGGCTCCGCTCATAAAAGAGCTTTGATATGCAATCGGTTCATTATTAACCAGTCTTAGTCTCCTCACACACAAAATCGGCTGATCCTTCGGTATCATCAATTTTTCAGCTATGCTTTCATTTACCAACTCTTCAATCTTATCAACCTGCATGTCAATCTTATAACCCTGCTGTAATAATTCATCACTGAAGCTGATTGAGGTAAGCCTGCGGTTCATATGCTTTTTTGCTACAAAGGTACCCAGTCCCTGAACCCCCACCAGATAATCTTCGTTAATCAGCTCATCAAAAGCCTTTCTGACGGTTATCGTGGAAACCTTATATTTTTCCTTCAACACTGCCCCGCTGTCGATCTTGTCCCCGGGTTTCAGCTCTCCGGACTTAATGGCATCGATGATATCCTGCTTTATCTGTAAATACTTAGGTACCTGATACTCCATATAACTACATTCCCTCCTAATATGTTAACATATCTACTGATAAACATTATAACATAACATTATAAAAGTGCAATAAATCGAGCTTAAGCGCTATCAGTAATTTATTAACCTATGCCGGGAATTTCGCTACCGCCGATTTTGTAGTCTCAATCGCCTTGTCAGCCAGCTCATTCAAGGATAAATCACTGTCGTCAATCATGGTCAGCTCCAATAATGCCATCGTATTCAGACCTGCTATAGCAATATACTTTTCCGGATGGGTTGCACACTGCTCAGCTGCAACCCGAAATGGAGAAGCACCAAGCAGATCGCAGGCAAACAATACTTCGTCCTCACCGAACTCCTGCAGCAGAGTATCTACCCTCGTCTTTAAGCTTTCTAAGTCATCCTCTTTGGTCAGGTCGATAAAGTACATGGCCTCTGAGACTCCTGAGATCATCTCTAAGTTCTGTCTTACTCCTTCGGCATAGCCACCATGCCCCATAATTACCACTCTTATCATCTTGTATCTCCTTTCGATTTGTAGAGAGAGACTTATACAAAATCGTTCTATAATCAATGTTCGGTTATTCCCGTTCAGCCCTATTTTGATTATTCAGATTCTGTATAAGTCTCTCATGAATGAACCGTAACCCGAGCTATTGATACTGCTCTTTGATTGATAGGATATGCTTTTTCTTATGCATATACACCTGTTGCATAGCCGATTGCGGTCAACAGACAAGCCATGACAAGAATCAATCCCATGAGTTTTAACGGTGACCACTTTTTCTTGGAATACAAGTAATAGACTGCTAAGGTCAGGAGTAACGGTAAAATCTTAGGGAAGATAGAATTTACGATCTTATCTGCATCGAAGATTACCTGGTTGGCAAGAGTTTCTCCCGTGGTTGCATCGAATACGTCTCTTACGATCTGGATCGGCAGCTTGAAGTTAACAAAGGAGGCCGTCAATGCTCCGACAACAATTAATCCAAGTACTGTCATCGTATCAGTCAGGAAGTTCAGCTTGCCGGTTGACATAAAGCCCTGCATCCCTTCAATACCGGATTTATAGCCTAATTTGAATAAGTACCAGCTTAAAGCACAGGTTCCGATCGGATAGACCAGCATGTAGATGACCGGTCCCAGCCAGCCAAAGGACTGAGAGGTCTGGGCTATGGACAAGCATATGGTCAACAGAATCGGGATAAAGGTTGCAACCCATAAGGAATCTCCGATTGCAGAGGTCGGTCCGATTAATGCGACCTTCACACTGTTGATCAGCTCCGGTGTACAGGCTTTATTTGCATTTGCCTCTTCTAATCCGCAGACAACACCGTTGCAGATTGAGCCGACCTGTGATTCCGTATTAAATAAAGTAATATGTCTTTCCAAAGCCTCTGCTTTTTCTTCTTTCGTATCATATAATTCATCGATCACCGGAGCCATAGACTGTCCGAAGGCCATACCCAGCATACTTTCGGCCTGTTGAGAGCATCCGTTCCAGAAGAACCAATTATAGAAGGATTTTTTGAGTGTTTTTTCACTGATTTTCTTCATTACAGAATTTCTCCTTTCTTAGCATCAAGACTTGAGTTGATCACATAATACAGTATCGCAGCAATGATTGCTATGACAGCAACTGCCATTGTGCTAAGGTTAAAGTAGGTAATTAGAATAAAGCCAATCAGGAAGATTGCGATATGATACTTCTTCTTGAACAGGAAGGACAGGATAATTCCCATACCTAATGCAGCCATCATTCCGCCGAAGATTCCCAATGCGGTGGTTACCCAGCCCGGTATGATGGATGCGAAATCACCCTGTGCCGATGCAGCGGTCATGGAAGATAACAAGATAACTGCAGGGATAAAACGGCACGCAAAGCCAATCAGCTGACCCAGAACAAGGTTGGGGATAAACATCTTCTTTGTCTCTCCTGCGTGGGCATACTTATGAGCCACAACATTGAGGGGTAGGTTCAGTGCGTAGGAAATATTCCACATAATCTGACCTACCAAACCGCCGATCCCTGCAAATACCACTGCCAGACCAATCACCTGTGCAACATCCAGTCCCTTACCAAATACAAGAGCACCGGCTACACCGATATAGGTTGCATAGGATAGATCCCAGGCTACTGCGCCACCCGGTGTTACGTTACCCATATACATGATCTGTAATGAGATACCCACGAGTACTGCGGTCTGAACATCACCCATAATCAGTCCTACCACTAAGGAAGCCACCAGCGGTCTTCCCAGCGTGTACCATCCGATCGTATTACCGACGATAGAGCCTATAGAACCCAGATACACGAATAGAGCAATTAAAATAATTTGATAAATTTGCATACTCTTCTCCTCTTCTTATAGATAGTTATATAGATTTTTTAAATGCGTCCCAACTTGTTTTTGCAGTAGATGGCAGCTGCTGAAAGCTGACCTCTGTTCCCTTCTCTGTGATTGCATCGATAATCCTGACATCGCTGTCACTCAGATAGAAGATACCGGTTGCCCCGCTTACCTTATGAACCGTATCCTCGCGTTTTGCCAGATTGCCCAGGATGATCATCTCTGCATTTTCTATCTCTGCTTGAAGCTCGGCAAGCTTACCGGGCAGCTTCACAATAACCAACCGATTACAATTACTCTCCTGTGCCAGAATTTTTTTTGCTTCATCCGTCGTCAGAATATGAGTCTTGTACGTTGTAGGCACACCCATAGTCATAATTGATTTTAGCACGGGATTCTTTGCGCTTTCGTCATCAATCGCAATGATTTCCTTGATGGATAGCGTCGGGCACCAGGCAACGATTGTCTGACCATGGATCAGTCTGTCATCGACTCTCACATAAGTTTTTGCCATTTTTCACCCTCCTTTCTTAATTTCTATGATTTCTTATTCGTTAGGTTTCTGCCTTCTTACAACCTAAGTTGGTTCTCTCTTGTACCTATAATCTTCTATTCAATTATCTCTTCCTCACCGTGAGGAACTATTCAGATACATTTTCTTACGAAACCTTTATTTTCACTGATTCTTCTCTGCGCTTCCTCTCTGTCTACTCCTGTCAGTATCATAACGATTGCTTCCTTAATAGAATATTGTGTTGCTTCCAGCATGCTCACAGCAATTACCTGATCACATCCGGTGCTTTCCATGACGATCCGCTTGGCGCGTTCGACAAGCTTTAGATTAGTCGCCTTCATATCCACCATGAGATTACCGTATACTTTCCCTATTCCGACCATAGAAGCTGTAGAAATCATATTTAGAATGATTTTCTGGCAAGTACCGGCTTTTAATCGGGTGGAACCTGTTAAAATCTCAGGTCCCGCATCCACCTCTATACCTACCTCGGCGTAATTCGTTAATTCTGCGCCTTTATTGCAGGTAATACTAATTCGTCCGGCCTTGCATTTCCCAGCATGCTTTAATGCACCGATCACATAGGGAGTTCTTCCGGAAGCAGCAATCGCAACCACAACATCATCTTCTCCCAGATGGATGGCATTCAGATCTTCCGCTGCAAGCTCTTCTGAATCTTCTGCTCCTTCCACGGCTTTGACAAAGGCCTTCTCGCCCCCGGCGATAATGGCGAGGACTTCATCGGTTGTAGAAAATGTGGGAACACATTCGACCGCATCTAGTATTCCAAGTCTCCCGCTGGTACCGGCTCCTATATAGATTAATCTGCCTTTTCTGTTCAGGGCGTCGATGACCAGCCCAATCGCTTTCTCAATCTGCGGCAACGCTTCCTTTATCGTATCAACAACCTTGTAATCCTCTTCATTCATGATACGAAGCAGCTCCATTGTAGACATCGTATCCAGATTTAATGTCTTCGGATTCCTGCTTTCCGTCTTCAAATGATCGATTTTAACCTTCTTCTCTTCTACCATAGTGTATTCTCAATCAGGCTGGCATACATATAAGCCACTGTAAACCCGTCATTATTTGATTCTATCTGACGTACTTTTCCTATCGTCGTATAGTAATCCTGGTAGGGGAAATCATTGATGTCTCCGCGGAACACTGAGTATTCTCCCATTCCTGCGAACCATTGCTCAAATTCAGTCCGGTCAAGCTTAAAATAGGCCTGTGGAATAAAACCAACTAAATCTTCAAAGTTTTCTCCATATACCAGCCGGATGTTACTTCCCTTCTCTCGCAGGCGCTTCACAGCATTTGTGACTGCATCATGGGTATTGATATGTCTGGGATGCATCGACCCCCGCCAATGTGTAATCACGAGATCCACTTTTTCCTCTTCAAAGTATTGGGCAAGTCTGGTGGAAAAATCCTCCAGGTATGGCATATTATTTGAAACATAACCCAGCCAGATGGTATCTCCGTTCAGTTTAGCCGCTGCACGTTTATTTTGTTCCAACAACTCCTGTAAGTATTCCTGTTTCGCTTTCTCGGTGGCGTCAGGATCTTCCAGGCGTCCCTGAGTTACATGAATATAAGTACAATGCGCTCCCTGTGCAGCATACTTCATCATGATCGGCCCGCCCAGAACCTCGGCATCCAGGGAGTGTGCTCCAATACTCACCACTCTCTTAATTTCACTCATTGTTATCCTCCAATTCTATAAAACCTGTATACTATGATGTTAAACATTATTCTCATGCGAATTTGCAAGCATTCACTGAGCAATCCGGACTTTTTTACTGCCTCCTGCTAAATTGTTTTCTGATAATCTACAAAGGTGCGGAACATACTCACTCCATGTCTTTCATAAAATCTTCTGCCAGGTACATCCGTCGACACGAAGTATAAATGATAGATACCTCGTTTCTCCATCTCCAGCTGCATTATGTCAAACAGGATGCCTCCGATGCCAAAATTCCTTGCCTCCTCCTTAACACCGATTGGTCCAAATCTCATGGGATTACCGTCAATCGCTCTCATGCAGAAGCCTACGATTTTCTGCTTTGCGTCAAGCACCAGCAGGATACAATCCTCGGCTGTATTGCTCTGCATGGACAACAGCGCATTCCTCTTCCAGCCGCCACCGAACTCATCCTTCAGAAAATCCAGGAGCTCCAGGGAATACCGGTATTCAAAGTTCCGGAACGTGAAGCCTGCTTCCCTGGCCTTAGCCAGTTTCTCCAGTGTCTCATCGCTCAATCTGTAACCATGAAGATCCTTGCACATAGAATAGCTTTCTTTTCCTGCCGTATAACCCAGCTTATTGAAGAACTGCAGTGCACCGGCGTAATTATCCTTATCAATTCCAGGGAAAAAGTAATTCGGACTGTATGCAGCCAGCGTAACAGTTTCTGCCCCCATGGATTTCAATTTCTTCTCTGTATGCTCTACCAGATCAGTTCCGATCCCGCGATGTTGATATCCATCGGCTACGAACATCACATTGATCCACCCTCTGGTAGGTTCCAGCCCACGTTCCAGATATGGGAACTTCCGCTTAGTAGCTAATAAAAACCCAACAAGCTGTTCCTGATCAATGGCCACAAAACACAGCTCCGAATCAAAATTATCATCAAACAATGCCTGTTTTCTGAATTTATGAACCGTGATCGGATCCGCTGTCAGTGTTTGGTTCCATAGCTCGACCACGTCATCCTCGTATTTCTGACTGTAATTTATTATCTGCACTTTTCTCCTCCTCTCTTCCATTCTTCTGAAATAAGTATTTATTATGTTAATATGTTTATATGTTGATATGTTAACCTGTTAACTGAGTTCATTGTAGCACACTGTTTTTCGAAATGCAATGGTTTTTTATAACAAAAAATAGCTGTTTCTGAACACCGGATTGCATATCAGAAAAGGACAACAACTCCCCTCACACAGGTTAACGGACATCCTGCTGTTTTGTAAGCCACGGAGTCTTTGCAAAAAAAGATTATGTTAAGAAAGAACAAGTGCTAGCTTCCCTCACACACTCGTCGGAAGACATACAACTGATTTGTATGTCTTCCAAAGAGTGCATTATGCGCGTATGCAAAGTGAGCATATACAAGTTTACTTGTAAATATGCGAACGCGCACGTGAACCTGATAGCGAGTTTACGAGCTTATCAGGTTGGGAATGCTAGCCCTTGCTCTTTCGATAAATACTTATTATGCAAAGACTCCGTAGTTTACAAAATTAGCAGTCTGTCTGTCAAACATTGCATTTCGGGGAGTCGTTATCCTTTCCTGATGAAATCAGTGTTTCGATAACAGCCATTTTATTTTATTAATTCTCCTTAGGCAGATGCCACTTCCAGTCTCTGACCTCCGGGAGATCCTGACCATATTCGTGGATATACTGCTTATGCTCCACAAGCTTGTCGTTCATCTGCTGGATCAGGTAAGCTCCACGGTTGCCAAGCTGAGGCAGACGCATAATTACCTTCTTGACCAGGTTGAAACGGTCGATCTCATTCTGTACGCGCATATCAAAGGGCGTGGTAATGGTTCCTTCTTCACGATAACCGCACACATGGAGATTACGGTTACGACGATGATAAGCCAGCTCATGGATCATGGTCGGATACCCATGGAAGGCAAAAATGATCGGCTTATCCTTGGTAAATAACGCATCATACTCGGCATCAGTCAGGCCATGAGGATGCTGGCTGTGTGGCTGCAGCTTCATCAAATCCACGACATTGATGACACGGATCTTGATCTCCGGCATATGATCCCGTAGGATCGTAACCGCTGCCATGGTCTCAAGTGTAGGGGTATCACCGCAGCAAGCCAATACCACATCCGGCTCCTGCCCCTGGTCATTGCTTGCCCAATCCCAGATACCGATACCCTGGGTACAATGCTTCACAGCCTGTTCCATGGTCAGCCACTGAGGACGAGGATGCTTCGAGGTAACCATAACATTGACATAGTTCTTACTTCTGATGCAATGATCGAAGGTGGATAATAAGGTGTTCGTATCCGGAGGCAGATAGAGTCTTACGACATCTGCCTTCTTATTGGCAATATGATCCAGGAAGCCCGGATCCTGATGAGTAAAGCCATTGTGATCCTGCTGCCACACATTGGAGGTAAGGATAAGGTTCAGGGATGCGATTCTCTGCCTCCAGGGAAGCTCATTGCATACCTTCAGCCACTTTGCATGCTGGGCAGCCATGGAATCTACCGTTCTGATAAATGCCTCATAGCTTGCAAAGAAACCATGGCGGCCGGTCAGCAGATAGCCTTCCAGCCATCCCTCACACATATGCTCGCTTAACATAGAATCCATGACCCTGCCGTCACTGGCCAGGAATTCATCATAACCGTACTTTTCAGCATTCCAGTCACGGTTCGTCACTTCAAACACCTTATTCAGACGGTTGGACATGGTCTCATCGGGTCCGAAGATACGGAAGTTTTTACTTTCCTCATTCAGCTTGAAGATATCACGGACAAATCCGCCGAGCTCCATCATATCCTGTGCTTCAACTGCACCCGGTGCAGGTACATTGATACCGTAGGTCTTGAAGTCAGGAAGGCGAAGGTCTCTTAGCAGTTTTCCGCCATTTGCATGCGGATTGGAACCGATCCTGTAATTACCCGTCGGAGTCAATGCTTCCAGCTCAGGGATCAGGCGGAAGTTTTCATCAAATAACTCCTCCGGATGATAGCTCTCCAGCCACTCCTTCAGCAGCTGTAGATGCCCCGGCTCCTCCATGGATAAGGGAACCTGGTGGGCACGGAAGGTACCTTCGATCTGTTTGCCGTCAACTACCTTCGGTCCGGTCCAGCCCTTAGGGGTATTTAATACGATCATTGGCCATATCGGTCTTGTCGTGTCGCCTGTCTCTCTTGCATGCTTCTGAATTGCCTTGATTTCTTCAATGACTGTGTCCAGGGTCTCTGCCATTAACCGATGCATCGGCATCGGGTCGCCGCCCTCCACGAAGTATGGCTTCCAGCCGCAGCCCTCAAAGAACTTCTGTATCTCGTCCTTAGACATACGGGAGAAGATGGTAGGATTACTGATCTTATATCCGTTCAGATGAAGAATAGGCAGTACGGCACCATCTGTAACTGCATTCAGGAATTTATTCGATTGCCAGGAGGTAGCAAGTGCTGCTGTTTCCGCTTCCCCGTCGCCGACGATACATGCGGTGATCAGTTCCGGATTATCAAATACAGAGCCGAAGGCATGTGCGATGGAATATCCGAGCTCTCCGCCTTCATTGATAGAACCTGGGGTTTCTGGTGCTACGTGACTTGAGATACCACCCGGGAAGGAAAACTGCTTGAACAGTTTCTTCATGCCCTCTTCATCCCTGCTGATATTCGGATAGATTTCACTATAGGTTCCTTCCAGATATGTATTAGCCACAAAGAAATTACCGCCATGTCCTGGCCCTGATATCAGGACCATATCCTGATCGTATTTTTTTATGATACGGTTTAAATGGGTATAGACAAAGTTCTGTCCGGGAACCGTACCCCAATGTCCTACGATTTTCTTTTTCACATGTTCCATCGTAAGCGGTTTTCGAAGTAGTGGATTATCAAGTAAATATAATTGACCTGCTGCCAGATAGTTCGTGGCGCGCCAATAAGCATTCATTTTTTCTAAGTATGTGTCCGTGAGTGGACTCTTCTCTTCCATCATTGCCGATTGCATCTGATTATCCATGGTAATTTTCTCCTTTCAATGCGCTTGTTATTTTTTTAACAATACCATCATATCACTTTTCTGCTGATTGTCAATAATTTAACATAGTATTTATAAGAACTGTGATTCTGACCATAATGTTATGTATCACATACGAAAAAATCGTTATTTTTCCGTATGTCCTCACCTAGAATAAGAACCATCTATCCTATACTATGTTCTCTTGAATACTCCTATCCCAAGCGTGCTTTTTCCAATGCTGCAATATCAAATTTCTTCATTTTTAAAAATGCCTCCGTGATTCGCTTCAGCTCCTCCTTCGTCCCATGAGCCATCATTTGTCTCATAACTGCAGGTTCAATCTGCCAGGACAGACCATATTTGTCCTTGAGCCAACCGCACTGCTCCGCTTCGGGAACAGCCGAAAGCTTATCCCAATAATCATCGATCTCCTTCTGATCGCTGCATAATACTTCAAAGGAGAAAGCTTCGTTGAAGGTGAAATCTTCACCATAGCCGTGATCCATGACGATCATTGGAGTGCCCAGGATATTCACTTCACCATAATTTACCTTTGCTCTTTGATCCGTAGCCTCACCCGCTGCATAATAGTTGAAATATCCCTTCTTACAATCCGGAAAGATTGCGGCATAGAAGTCTGTTGCCTCTTCTGCATAACCGCAGGCCGACCCACTAAATAAAAGACAGGGTCTAATCTTCGGATGCTCCGATCGGTTCTCAACCAGCATGAGCTGCCAACCAAGACCATACCTGTCCTGGAGCCATACATAATACTTACTGAAGGGGTACTCATCCAAAGGCATCAGTTCTGTCCCTCCCGGGGAAAGAGCCTTGTATAACCGGTCAACCTCCTCCTTTGTTTCGCAGGCAACCATCAGGGATGTAGTCGGATTGAAGGAAAAGTAGGGACCGGCACTGATCGCCGAGAACTGAAGATTAGCCAACTGGAACTCAACCAACTCTGCATCCCCTGAGGGAGTATCCGGAATAGTTACTGTATTCATAATATAGGACTCATCAAATAAACTCACATAAAGCTTTGCTGCTTCCAGAGCTTCTTTATCATACCATAGATGCGGTACCAATTTTTGCATATTAATATCCTCCTTATCATCATGCTCGTATTGAATACTATTAATGTTCTAAAGTTTCTTAGCAGATACTTTCTGTATACCTTGCAAAATTATCTAAGATTGACTGCCATCCCATCCGCTGCTGCTCCAGAGAATTGGAGCTCTCCGCTTCGAAAGACTCAATTACCTCAGTCTCACTTCCCGATGACCGAAAGGTTACAGTAACCTTTCTTCCATCGCCAATCGTATATGCAATCAACTCATAATGCTTCACGTCATCATAAACACCGCCAAAATCAAATCCAAAGCTGCCGTCCTTCGCTTCCATTCTTGATAGGAACCTGCCACCAACTCTTAAATCATTTTCGGCATAGGGAGTGTGCCAATCCTCAGTGGCATTGTTCCATTTCTTAATATGCTCCGGCTCTGTAAAGCATTTCCACACCTCTTCTATTGAGGCCTGAAGCTTAGCATTTATTGTAATAACAGGTATTTGACCTTCCTTTATTTGTTCCATATTCGTCTCCTTTCCGAATAACCTCTATTTACAACCTTACATTATAGGAAAACATATAAACATTATTATATACGGCAAAGAAAATTCCATTCCTTGCTATGTATACTTTAATATACAATATTCTATCTTTTTAGTCAATTATTGTTATTTTTCAGACAACTATTATTCATAATCTGAATTATTATTCATTTACACCACTTCTTTCTGATCCATAGAATCAATTCAGGGTGTGCATCTGTATTTTTTGCACACCCTGTTTCTTCTTGACCCTGTATTTTTTTACTTGATACTCTTTATGCTTTTACTCTTTATGCTTTTACTCTTTTTACTTTTTACTTTTTTCTCTATTCTCGGCTACTCTGAATGCAACGATCTTTCTGATCAGTTCATAAGGCATTGGTTGATCAAGCGGAAATTGTACCGAGCCCTTCGCCCCTTTATAAACAGAAAGTTCACTTCTGAATTGTTCCGTACCGGTTGGAGTCGGATAAAAACCGATATGCTTTTTGAAGGCTGCAAAGTGAACCAGATTACCATTTAGAAAGAAGGTAGGCATTTGATAGCTGATTTTTTCTGTTGCCTCCGGAGCTGTCTCATGAACGATTTTCCGTATTTCTTGAAGTATCTCTTGAATCTCTCTTGGGAATTGACCTATATACTCATCAATAGTATGATATTCCGCTTTCTTAATCTCCATTATAAGTACCATCCTTTCATCAGCATATGTATATTTCTGTTTCATTTTATCCTTAAAAATCAGTAATCTTATTCATCACAGCTTTTTCCAAACAGTCGAAGAGGCATAGGGTCTCATTCCGATACGATAATAGAATTGCTGGGAAGAGCCTACGAAAGCGATCTTGGCTCCTAGTGCTCCCACACGCCTTATCCCTTCCAGCACAACTGCTCTGCCCAGACCTAGCTTTCGATAATCCGGGTCAGTTGCTACCGGTTCAATCACAGCGAATCCGGCCTCAGGATCATACCACATTCCGCAATAGGCTGCAAAATTGCCATTCGGAGCCACGGCAGCAATCTTTAAGCTCAAATTCACATTCGGTCGAAGCATCTCCTCCTTTGCACTCTCTTCTCTTTCCTTCGTAAACGAGAATTCTCCCTCACCATTCAGCTCATGGTTAAAGCCTTTCCATAATACTCTTCGATATTGGGATAAATCAAAGGTTTCTTCCATAGAGGTTATTGAAAATCCTTCCGGCAAACTGTATTCTGTTGTGGTCCGATCAATATAGAATGCTGCATCGTGCTCCTTCTCCCCTGTTGCAGAGAATCCTAATTGCGCCGCGATTTCCTGGAATTCCGCATCAGGATCAGCGATGACAACTCCGAATTCACCGTTATTAGAAAGCTGATCCATTGCATAGACTAATATTTGTCTTTTTATTGATGCATATTGTGGCAAAGCAAGGCAGTAAGCAGTACCTAATAAGCAATCATAGGTTGCCAGCCCGACCACTTCCTGATTCTCCTCCCAGATACCAATCCTACCTACCGAGGTTTTATCGAGATAACTATGCGTTGTTACCCAATCCCATCTGGCGTAGGTAAACTCCGCATATCCCAATTTGACCAGGAATGCTCTTACTTTATAATAATCCTCTGTAATTCCTGCCTGATCCGTATAGCTCCTGAACTGTACTGACATGGCATCTCCTCTCTGATGACTATTTCGAGTTCTTCTTTTGGGTGGAGTTTCTCCCGGAAAACCACTTATTGGATGCTTTAAAAAAACTCTTTTTTTCCTTTAGTACACCATCCGCAGTCATTCGATACTTCTTCTTCGGGGATTCAGCAACTTGTCCGGAAGCTCCCTTCGAGATATCTCGTTGTACAGCATCTCTCTGTGAGGAATCCCTTAGTGATGTATTTCTTTGTCGGGCGTCTCTCTGTGAAGTATTATTTTGTGAAGTATTTCTTTGTGAGGCATCTCTTTGTTCAGAATTTCTTTGTGAGGTATTTCTTTGCGAGGTATTTCTTTGCGAGGTATTTCTATTCCAGGAATCTCTCTGGGAGATATCCCTTTGCGAAGTATTTCTCTGCTGTATATCTCTAAGTGGTGATTCAGAAGTTTGCAAAGACATATTCTGAGATGAACTCCTCTGTGCAGCCTCAGGACTTACTGTGTTCTTTCTTGATTGTACGGATTTTATTGATTCTTTACTCGGCGAGGAGGTATTGTCTGCCTTGTACTTAGGAGATGTGACTTTTACAGAATCTTTCCTGGGTCTTGGCTGTGTTGCCTTTTCTGCAGGGAAATTATTCATTAACGGGTAAGGATGATCCTTCACCTCTTGCAGGCGTTTTCCAATCAGCTTCTCAATATTAGCCAAGAGTTCCTTCTCATCAAAATCACAGAAGGAGATTGCTACTCCGCCAAGCCCCGCACGGCCTGTCCTTCCTATTCTGTGTACATAGGTTTCCGGCACTTCCGGCAGGTCATAATTAATGACATGGGAGAGCTCATCTATGTCAATTCCTCTGGCTGCGATATCTGTTGCAATCAGGATTCGTAACTTCTTGTTCTTAAAATTATTTAATGCTGATTGTCTGGCCCCTTGCGATTTGTCCCCATGAATTGCTTGAGCTGTCACATTTTCCTTCGATAGTTGCTTCACGATACGATCTGCTCCATGCTTAGTACGGGTAAATACCAGGGCTGATACGATGGCTTTGTCCTTAAGGATATGCAGAAGCAGGTCCTTCTTGTTACCCTTATCGACATAGTACAGATATTGTTCTATGGTGTCTACAGTTGAAGACACCGGCGTAATTTCGACCTTCGCAGGGTTTCTCAGAATTGTTTTAGACAGATTCGCTATATCCGTAGGCATAGTAGCTGAAAAAAGCAAGGTTTGCTTATCAACCGGAGTTTTGGCGATGATCTTTTTCACATCATTGATAAATCCCATATCCAGCATACGGTCAGCTTCGTCCAGAATTAATATTTTGATATGCCCGATCGTTACGAGTTTCTGTTGAATCAGGTCATTCAATCTCCCAGGTGTCGCCACGAGAATATCCACACCCTGCTGTAATTTCTCTTCCTGCGGCTTTTGAGAAACTCCGCCAAAGATCACGCAGCACTTCAGCTTTGTATATCTGCCATAGGTGCAGAAGCTTTCATAAATCTGGAGAGCAAGCTCTCTGGTTGGTGTAACAATCAAAGCCCTGATATGGTGTTCCGCATGATGAGGTACTTTTTCCTCGCTAAGCAGCTGCAGTGTCGGTATTGCGAAGGCAGCTGTCTTGCCGGTACCTGTCTGCGCACACCCAAGGATATCTCTGCCATTTAATATATATGGAATCGCTTCTTCCTGGATCGGGGTTGGAGTTACATAATTTTCTTTCTCTAAAGCCTTCAATATTTCAGGCATCACTTTTAATTCTTTAAATTGCATAATTGCTCCTTGCTTGTTTTATTAGTTAACTTATAACATTAGACCACTATTATATCATGCTATCATTTTAAGTAAAGTAATACATTCAATCCCTTACGTATTACTTGTTTCGATATTTAATTGCTAATCCCTTCAAAAAATACTTGATATAACTGTCGCCACATTCTTTGTAATTTCGTTGGCCTTCTCTGCGTAAGACTGCACTTAATTCACTATTAGACAGGCTGGCTCCTGCTAAATTAAAAATATCCAATATATCCTCGCTGGTCAGTGCCAGCGCGATTTTTAGTTTCTTAAGCACAACATTATTTACAGTAGAATTATCTTTAATCATAAATACTTGTTTTTCCGGCTCTCCTGGTTTGGCTTCCTGTTTCCCTCTTTTTAATATAATAAGTCCGTTCAAAAAAGACTCCAGCATGAAGTTGTTACATCTTTTCATATCATCTGCGGCAATAAACTCCTCCTCATCCGAAGTACTATGATTACTGTTTTTAGGTTTCAACAGCATGCGTTGCAGTTCCTCTCTTGCCACAGTGATTCCACCCAGCTTGAATACCTCAATCATATCCGTATCCTTCATATCCAGGGCATACCTGAATCTAATCAATATATCGTTATTATTCATCTTAACTCCCATTCTGCCATAAGCAGCTCAAAAACCGAGCGAAACATCCGTTCTTTATTATACCACGTTATCCTAATTTAGATATCATTATCTTCACAATTCTTTGCTTTGATTAAATCATATTGCATCCTTATCCTTCGCAATGGATACCTTTAACAGCTTCCCGCCTATCATGGTGCTTTTCATTGCTTCCAGCACCACAGGGCCTTTTCCGTTTAATATTTCAACATAGGTAAGCGTTTCCTGAACGTTAATAATTCCGATATCCTCCGCCGTTACACCTTCGATATTCGCAATTACCCATACAAAATTAGTGGCTCTGAGCTTCTTTTTCTTCCCACCGCTAAAACGTAATTTCATAATACTTTGATTCAGCTGATCGCTTTTCCTACATTTCTTCTGTGGAATGATATTCATTTTAGCTTGGAATGCGGGCTTACACGCGGATACCTCCTCCGGGGAAGGCTTTGACATTTGCTGAATTTCGAATCCAATCGTCTTCTCAATCTCATTCAGATACCTGATTTCCTTAGGTGTCAAAAAGGTAATTGCCTTCCCTTTCTGACCTGCCCGTCCTGTCCTTCCTGTACGATGGACATAATTAGCAGCATCCAAAGGAATATCATAATTGATCACTATAGAAATATTCTCAACATCTATCCCTCTTGCTGCCACATCAGTAGCAATCAGATAGACATCCTCTCCAGTTTTAAATCGCTGCATGGCTCTCATCCGGTCCTTCTGTTCCATCCCTCCATGAATTTTGCTACAGCGGTAACCTAGATCTGTTAACCTTCCATAAACCTCATCTACCCTATCCTTCGTTCCGCAAAAGATCATACAACTATCCGGGCTCTCTATGATTGTCACATCCTGAAGAAGCGCATATTTCTCTTCTTCTTCAGTGATATATTGGAAATGGCTGATTAAATCGGTCGTAATACTATCGTCACTTACTTCGATTTGGATAGGATTTCTCATATAGTGAAAGGCTATTGCTTTCACTTCCTCAGGTATGGTTGCAGAGAATAACAAGGTCATCCTTTCGCCCGGCAGTTCTTTCAGAATTGTTTCTACTTGTTCAATAAAGCCCATATCCAGCATTTTATCCACTTCATCAATCACAAGACAGCTTATCTTGTTAAGCGCTAAGGATCCTTTTCTGATATGATCCAGAACGCGGCCCGGAGTCCCTACAACCACATGAGTTTTTTGTTTTAATTCCGTTTTCTCTATGGAAAGAGGGTGTCTGCCAAAGACAGCTGCCGCTTTTATTCTTTTAAATCTTCCTATACTGGCAAACTCCTCTTTTACTTGAACAGCAAGTTCTCTGGTTGGTGTCAAAACAAGTACCTGCGGTTTATTCTCCAACCACTCTATTAATTCACAGATTGGGATTGCAAATGCTGCGGTCTTTCCACTGCCTGTCTGCGCTTTTACGATTAGATCGTTCTTCTGCAGCACGAATGGAATGACTCTGTCCTGTACCTTCGTAGGTGTCACATAGCCTAAACCATTCAGCGCTTCTGTTATTGTATTGCTTAGATTATATATCGTAAAATTCGTATCATCCATAGGTAAGCCTCTCATCTCTATCGTGTTATTTCAAATTATTTAAATCTATCTCCATCTCTGGCTTGCTTCATATGCTGCATATACATACCAGAACTATTCAGGAACCAAAAATCAGTATAAAAACGTTGACATACGGATATATATATCATACAATGTAGTTATCAATACTACATCACGTCACACGGATGCCATGTTGCAGATCATGATAAGAAAGAAGGTTGTCGTAATGAAGCAAATAAAAAAAATCGAAGTTCTTGGAGATTCCATCCTTAAGGGAATTCAGGTTAATCCCGAAAACAAGCGCTATTACACTAAAAATGATATTGACATGAATATGCTAAGCAGCATGTACTCGCTGACCATTACGAATGACTCACGTTTTGGCTGTACTGTCACAAAAGGTTCTCAGCTTATTACCAAGAAGCTTGAAAAAGGATTAGAATTTGATGCGATCGTAATGGACTTCGGTGGAAATGACTGTGACTATAAATGGGAAGAAATCGCTGCCAATCCGAACAGATGCTTTAAACCAAACACTCCTCTTGATCTGTTTATCACGGAATATACCAAGCTGATCAGAACAATTAAGAATAATCATATTGTGCCCATTCTGACAACACTTCCTCCCCTGGAACCGCAGAGATTCTTTGACTGGTGGTGCCAGAATCTAAATAAAGAGAATGTAATGAAATGGCTTGGCTCAATCAAACAAATATATGATCATCAAGCTTCTTATTCCTCCTGTGTTGAAGAGATTGCCAGGAAAGAAAGTATACCATTGGTGGATATCCGATCTGCTTTCTTAATACACGGCAATGTTGGAAGCCTGATTTGTGAAGATGGTACTCATCCCAACTCAAAGGGACAAAAGGTAATAACCGAAGCTTTTGAAAATTTCCTTCATAACAACCTCATACAAAATTCCTTGCTTCCCCAGTAGTCGGAAAGCAAGGAATTCCCCATACATTATTCAACCTGATCGGGGTGAAGCTGTAACGCTTCCTCCCTGTTACCATTCCAATCTTCATAGGATATAATCATCTGCTGTGGTGATACTTCCACCCTGATTGCAAGATAATCTTTTCCTCCCCATGCTGCCCCTCCGCCGATCACTGTCGGAAAAGAAGCATCATAATTCTTTGGTTGCAGCAGCAGCGGCTCATGGGTATGTCCTGAAAATGCGACATCGATTCCCGCCTTGGAAAGCATGGCTCGCCACTTGGCTTCATCGGTTTTTAGATAATCCTCTTCCGTCTGCTCGAGGTAGCTGTTTAAAGGCATATGGATGAATGCGATATGATAAGCCGCAGCCTTGTATTCCTCGCTCGCCAATACCTGTTCCAGCCATTTCGTCTCTTCCTCCTTAAAGGTCTTAAAATCCACCAAACCGCTGTATTCCTCGTGATTATCCCGTTTATCCTCTCCGGAATCCAAAACGATTGCATAAACCGGGCCGGTTTGAAAGGTATAATAGTATCTGTCATTAGGAAGTGCAAGATATTTCTTTAGGTTTCTTGCTTCAGCACCTCTCGTTTCATGGTTGCCTCGTACAAAGTACAACCGCTTACTGTGAACGGTATATTTACCAAAGGGAGATAAAAATTTCTTCGTGACAGCTTCGAAATCCTCTGCGACTTCTACTGCATCCCCGTTCGATACAACAAAGTCATATGCATTCCTTGAGAGGAAGTTCTTATAGATGTCCTGATTTCCATGGACATCATTCAGTACATAAAAGGTCACCCTATCCTTTTGCAGCTGTTTTTTATAATCGGTTAATTGAGAGGCTGTTGTATTTCCATAAGAGGCATAGTTTTGATACAGCTGATTGATCTTTCTGCTCTGAACGAAATAATATATTTCGTCCTTCCCCTTGATATCCAGCAATACTTTATGATACCTGGTATTGGCCTGCAGCAATCCGTCTTCCTCCTCACATACGGTAGTCAGCTGTGCCGGGTCAACCCCATATCTCACTTCACCGGTACTTTCTACATTTGTAGTCCAAAGGACAGCCAGCGTATTCTGATCCACCTCCTGCAATATTGGACCTGAGGTTATCCTCACCTGACTGAAGTCAAAGATCAGATACAAGGAAGCCCCTGCCACCAGCAGGATCATCAGTACCTGGAACCACCTGTTCCTACTGAGCCTTGTCTTCGGACATACCAGAGTTAAGAGCAAGATGATAGCAGCTGCGGTTATGTAGGGCATAGCGAAGCTCAATTCTCGGAACACCTCGTAGCTGATACTTCCCATCTGAAGGAACAAATAACAATTCAATAGGAGAAATACTCCCTCCAAGAAGAGAAGGATGTAGGTTACTATTCTCAACGGAATAGTCCACAGTGCTTTCTTTGTATAAGCTCTTATCCCAGTTAAGAATAAAAAGTAGATTGTAACTCCCAACTGAATACAGGTAAATAATCCGGTGAAGGCAATCCCTCCCGGAAGCTTGATCGTATGATCCACAAAAATCCAGATTGACCGCATCAACAGGAAAAAGCCCAGATTAAACAACGCTAAAATACCACCGATATATATTACAAAACCGGATGTCTTTTTCATACTACTCTCCTCTCCCCGAATTATAATTCCAGAAGCATTTCATATTGTCCGACATGATCAGTAAATCCCAACTTTTTCAGATAGGCAACCATGTTAACAGCCTGTAATTCTACATTAAGAATACCGATCCTATCAGCTTCTGTATTCTTAATCAACTCTGCCAGAATGCTTTCGGCGATACCCCCTCCGTTGGAGCATCTGTTGAAGTATCCATAGGGCAGTTCAATTTTTACCTGATAATCAGAAAATGCGTCAACAAAGGCACTGTGCAGCACCTCCAAAGCTACCTGCTCCATTGAATGAAATCGAAGCATTTTATCTCCCCCCCTTATATGATTAATGTAATATAATTATAAAAAACTACTTATTCCTCTCGGTATAATCCTCGTAGAAGGCTGATTTCCTCGGCATAACCGGACAGCTCGTTCGGCGTCTCAAGGTAAAAAGGTAATCCTCTCAGCGCCGGATGGTTAATCATCCTTGTAAATGCCTCTAGTCCAATGGTTCCCTGTCCGATCTTTTCATGCCGATCCTTATGACTTTCCAGAGGGTTCTTACTATCATTGATATGAATTGCCCGCAGCTTTTCTAAACCCAGGATTCGATCAAATTTCTCCAGTACTCCATCCAAGTCATTGACGATATCATATCCCGCATCATGAACATGGCAGGTATCCAGGCATATTCCCATTTGATCGGATCGGTTTACGCCATCCAGAATTCTTCTCAGCTCTTCAAAGGTCCTTCCTACCTCTGTTCCCTTTCCTGACATGGTTTCTAAAAGGACCGTCGTTGTCTGCTTCTTCGTTAAGATCGCATTGAGTGTATCGATAATCAATGTGATCCCAGCTTCCGACCCCTGGCCTCCATGACTTCCCGGATGAAAGTTATAATACTGATTCGGCAAATATTCCATCCGTTCTAAATCGTCCGCCAATGTAAAAAGCGCAAATTCCCTTACTCTGGGATCAGCAGAACTGGGAT
>JAEZLY010000239.1 GCA_023414985.1 Bacillota bacterium
GAGCAACACCCTTGTCCTTCATTACTGTCTGAACATCGGCAAAGTCGAGGTTAATCAGTCCGGGAACATTGATTAAGTCGGTAATTCCCTGAACACCCTGCTGTAATACTTCGTCTGCTTTACGAAGAGCATCCGGCATAGTGGTTCTGCGATCAACAATCTCCAGTAGCTTATCATTCGGAATTACGATCAAGGTATCTACATGCTCCTTCAGGCGGTCTATTCCTGAGATGGCATTGGTCATTCTGGTCTTTGCCTCAAATTTAAAAGGCTTGGTTACGATACCGACCGTTAAGATTCCCATATCCTTTGCAATCTGTGCGACAACAGGAGCTGCACCTGTACCGGTACCGCCGCCCATTCCACAGGTAACAAATACCATGTCGGCACCCTTGATCAGCTCGGCAAGCTGTTCCTTGCTTTCTTCGGCAGCCTTCTGTCCAATCTCGGGCTGTGCACCTGCACCAAGACCTTTGGTCAGCTTTTCTCCGATCTGAATGCACTGCGGAGCCTTGCAGTTCTTTAAGTGCTGCTTGTCCGTATTCACACAGACAAAATCAACACCGAGGATATTCTCTTCTATCATTCGATTAACGGCGTTATTACCTGCTCCTCCTACCCCGATTACAAGTATTTTTGCAGTAGTATCCGCCTCATTTGTTCTTATTTCAAGCAAGGTCTATTCCTCCTTCATCGTATTCTTTCAAAAACTTAAATTATTCCCTCTCATAACGACCGATGAATTTACTAACTGATTCACCCTATCTATTATTCCAATTATCTTCCAAAACCACATGATAATGGGACAAAATCACAGCAACATACTATCTCTGGTATCCCACAATCCTACTTAATATGATATCTTTAAATTCCCAAATAATCAAGCATAATTTTTAAAAAATTGTATTTTATTAAAGACTTTTTTATCTATTCTGTCGGTTTTTTCGGTTTTCCTATGATAATATCCGTTCCTTTTACATAATTTCTCATATCTAAGGTAATTTTTCTATCTCCTGTCTCTGCCAGAATATTATGAAGTTCGGAAAGTGCTTCATCATAGGTACTTTTTTTGCCGAGCAGTACTGTAACATTCCCGCAATCCAAAGTCACCTCATAGTCGCTGGAAAAGGATACAGTATCCACGGCAACCTCATATTTCTCGATCAGCTGGGTCAAATTGATGATCACATCAAATAATTCCTCTTTCTGTACCTTCAGCTTCTCGCTTAAGATGATTCTGTCAAACTTAAGTCCCTTGATAATCGGGACATCCGCAAGCCGCTTAGAAGAACACTCGACGATAATTCCATCCTTGTCGAAATACATGTATTCTCCCATAAATTCAATACAGCCTGCAATCATCTTTTCATAAACATATGCCGTAACGGAATGGGTGCCATTCATTGCCACGTCTACCTTTTCTACGAACGGAAGTCTTAGTTTGGTTACGTATCGATACTTCAGAAAAAGGTAAAGTGAATTATGATCCAAAGCCGTCTTCATCAGCTGTCCTGTAATCTGCTCCTGGGTATATCTCTTGGCACCTACTACCTCCACCTTTTTAATATGGAAGGTACTTAAAAATATCACGACCGGAATCCCTATGATAAGTAGCAGCAGAAATAACCTTTTACATAGCCTGACCAGTACATTATCCGATATTCGGTTTCTGACTCTGTTCATCCTCTAACTCCTGTGAAGTAATCTCCTCATGATTCGTTTTCGCTGCAGTATCTGATTCTGGCACCGAGTGCCGATAAATCCCTGCAGATATCCTCGTAGCCCCGTTCTATAAAGGTAGCATTACGTACGATTGTCTTTCCCTCAGCAGCAAGACCTGCGATTACCAGTGCAGCTCCTCCCCGAAGATCATAGGCCTGCGTCAAGGCCCCTCGAAGCTTCTCCACTCCTGTGATGGTTGCTTTATTTTCTTTTTCATCCAGTTGGATGACCGCACCCATTTTTCTTAAATCTTCCACATTCTGAAAGCGCGATTCAAAGATTTCCTCGATAATACAGCTTGTTCCATCAGCCAGACATAGGACAGACATTAGTTGGGATTGCATATCTGTCGGAAATCCCGGGTACGGCTGAGTCTTTAATAATTCAATCAGCTCAGGTCTGTGCCTGTTGCTGATTTTTATCGTATCCTCCGTAGTTTCAATGGTACATCCGGTTCTTTTCAGTACACGGATCGTTGAATCCAAATGTCCTGTCGGTGCATTGGTCAATACGATATTTCCTTTGGCTGCCGCAAGTGCAGCCATATATGTTCCGGCTACAATCCTATCAGAGGAAAGAGTAAACTCCACATCATGCAGTCTCTTTACACCCTCGATCTCGATAAAAGCTGTGCCCTTTCCGCAGATGCGGGCACCTGCCGCATTCAGATAATTGCATACCTCGGTTACCTCCGGTTCTCTGGCCGCATTATAAATTCTGGTCGTTCCTTCCGAGAGCACGGCTGTTAATATAATATTCTGAGTCGCACCGACACTGGGGAACTCAAGAAAGATATCTGTTCCAATAATCTTATCGGCATAACAGTGAATAATGTTATCGTTTTCCCCGATAAATTCCTGTGTCACATTCATTTTTTTAATTGCCTTCAGGTGGTAATCAATTGGGCGCTTCCCAATGGAGCAGCCGCCGGGATAGGCAATCGTGACCTCATGATGCCTTCCGAGCAATGCCCCCAAAAAGAGGATTGAGCTGCGCATCTTTGTCACGGATTCCTCTGATACTGAGGTAGACAATGCCGCACTGCTGTTTACTGTCAGGGTATTCCCGTCCCAGGAGGTAATGCAGCCCAGCTCCTGCAGTATTTTAACCATGTGGAATACATCAAGTATTTTAGGACAGTTCCTTAGTACAGTAACCCCTTTATTCAAAATTGCGGCAGCAACAACCGGCAATGCCGCATTTTTTGACCCTTGTATTCTTAGCTCACCCTTTAATTGCATGGCGCCGATGACCTCAATACTCGACATGATACACCTCAGACAAAGAAGGAAATATACTACACTATATGATTCCTTTCTTGTCTCTGTGAATTATGACCCTTTACTCTAATTAATACAGGTGATTTTCCTTAGCACTAATATAGATGCCTTTCGGTCACTTTTCCCCTTTAATCTGGTTGGAAACACTTAAAACAATTCCCATCTCAAAGAGAATTACCATGACGGAGCTACCTCCGTAACTGATAAAGGGTAAAGGAATACCGGTAGACGGTATCGTATTGGTTACTACCGCGATATTAATCAGCACCTGGGCCGCAATATGCGCAAGAACACCGGTAGCGATCAGTCCGCCGAACAGATCTGCAGCATTGATGGCGATAATAAAAATACGCCAGATCAATAATATGAAAAGCAGGATCAGGGCAAATGCACCAAACAAGCCCAATTCCTCACAAATCACCGAAAAAATCATATCGTTATGCGACTCCGGAATAAAGCCAAGCTTCTGCATGCTCTCCCCGAGTCCTTTTCCGAAGATGCCTCCGGAAGCGATGGCATATAAGCCCTGAAGGATCTGGTATCCTTTCGGTTCCGTCTCGACATTGAGCCACACCTTGATACGTTCCGAACGATAAGAAACAAAAAAGATGAAGATGGAGCCAAGTGCTCCGAACATTAATGCCGATACGATGAAATACAGCTTCTTTCTGGAAGCCACAAAGCAGATGGCAACCATGATGATGCCGCAGATCAATGCCGTTGAAAAGTTCTCTATGATGATCAGTCCCAACAGCGGGGCGATGAATAAAACAACTCTTAAGAATCCTCTGAATTTATCCAGCTTCTTGGGAGCCAGATTAACTATGTAGGCGGTAAATAGAATTACCGCAATCTTGGTAAGCTCGGAGGGCTGAAAGCGACCCAACGGTCCCATATCGATCCATCTTTTGGAACCGTTAACCGTAGGACCGATGATCAAAACCAGAGTCTGTAATACAATACACATAAAATACAATATGGTAACCGGCTTCATCCGAAGGATCGGAAGCTTGGTAACATAAATCCGGTAATCAATCTTAGATACAAAAAGCATGACCAGAATACCGGCACCCGCAAACAGCGCCTGTTTCTCCAGATACAGAGTAGCATTACCGTTAATTCTCTGTGCATTATAGGAACTGGTGCTGTAGATCATAACCAGTCCGAAGCACACCAGAAACAGGATCAGGAATAATAAACTGTAATCATAATAGCTGTGCAATCTTCGCTTGTTCTCTTCTCTCACTGTTCTTGCCATATGATCTCTCCCAATCCAAATGTTCAATCCATGTTACGAAATATTCTCGTGTCAAAAGTCATTTATTAATACTCTATCTTCTTTAATATATGTGCAATTCAAGCAAATACTTAATCCGTATCAAAAAGGCATTCTGCTACGCAGTATGATAAGATCATTAATTCACTTTAAATTACTTTAATAATTCTCTGACATACTCCTTAAACAGTCTGCCACGCTGCTCATAATTATCGAACATTCCCCAGCTGGCACAAGCAGGTGATAATAATACGGCATCCCCGGGCTCCGCTTTTTCAGCGGCTACCTTCACGGCTTCCTTTAAGTCCTCGACCATAATGATATCCCGGAAGCCATGCTGCTTTGCTGTCTCGGCAATCTGTTCCCTGGTCTGGCCAAGCAGAATTAGATATCTTACTTTACCATCGAAGGATTCGATCCATTCGTCGAAAGGAACCTTTTTATCATAACCTCCGCCTATGACGATGGTCGGTGTCCGCATTGCCTGAACCGCTTTGATGGAGGCATCGGGGTTGGTACCCTTCGAATCATTATAATAAGTCACTCCGTTAATGGTCTCTACATATTCGATTCGATGTTCCACTGCACGGAAATGAATCAGAGCGGTATGAATCTTATCCATGGGAACTCCCATTGATACAGCCATTCCAACAGCTGCCATGACATTCTCATAATTATGCTTTCCGAGAATCTTCAATTCATTGATATTGCAGACCAATTGGCGTTTTCCGGCCACACTGTACCAGATATCGTCCCCCTCCAGATATAAGCCATCTTCGAGTTTTACTTTACTGCTGTAATAAAGGACTCTGGTTCCCAGACGTTTTCCTGTCTCACGAAGGATATCATCCTCATAATTCAGGATACATACCTCCTGCATCGTCTGGTTCTTAGCTACATTTACCTTGGCTGCGATATAGTTTTCCATCGTATGATGACGGTTCAGATGATCCGGTGTAATATTCAAAATGGCACTGACATCCGGTTTGAATTCTTCGATTGTCTCCAGTTGGAAGCTGCTGAGTTCGATGACGGAAACAGCCTTGTCAGTGGTTTCCATCGCAACCTCCGTATAGGGATTCCCGATATTACCCACGACATAGACTTCATCAAAGTGCGTATTCATGATCTCGCCCACCAGAGTTGTCGTGGTAGTCTTGCCGTTGGTTCCGGTGATACCAATGATTTTCCCCTTTGCAAAGCGATAGGCCAGTTCGATTTCGCCCCATACCGGAATCCCTTTTGCCGTGATACGCAGGACATCGGGATGGTCCAACGCTACTCCCGGACTGATCACCAGTAAATCGACAGCATCGATTACCTTTTGTTCCAAGTCGCCCGTAACCAGGGTAAAGTTTTGATCTATCTCAAATTTATCCTGAAAGTCATTCTTCGTCAGATTGGTATTGGAATCATACAGGATGACATCTGCACTCTGCTTCTGTAATAATCTTACTGCAGAGATACCGCTCTTGCCCGCACCGAATACCAACACTTTCTTATCCTTCATCAGCATATACCCTCTCGTTCCAGCGCTTGATACTGCGCTTATGAATTCGCTAAACTTCTGTCTGTCACTGCATTCCCATCAATGCCACCAGGCAAAGGATTGCGGTTATAATCGAAAATACGGCAACCACTCTGGTCTCAGACCAGCCCATTAGTTCAAAATGATGATGAATGGGTGCCATCTTGAAGATACGTTTTCCTCCGGTCAGCTTGAAATAACTTACCTGAAGCATAACAGAAATAATTTCCACAAAGTAAACAAAAGCTACCAGCAGAATGAACAACGGCAGCTGCAGCATGAATGCGGTTGCTGCCACAAAGCCTCCGAGTGCCAGGGAGCCCGTATCTCCCATGAATACCTTAGCCGGATAGACGTTATAGACCAGAAAAGCCATGAGACTTCCCGCTACAGCTCCGGTAATCGGAGATATATTACTCTGTAAACCGATGGATACCACCGTAAAGAAGGTCGCAATCAACACCGTTACGCTGGATTCCAATCCGTCCAGTCCGTCCGTAAAGTTAGATCCGTTGACGGTACCAAGTACCACGATGAAGAAAAACGGTACAAACAGATAATTTAAATCCGCATACTTTCCACCGGAGAATGGGATTAGCATAGTTGTACCGGCGTCTGTAAAATTAATCATATAATAACCCAGAATAGCAGTCACCAGAATCTGTCCCAGCAGCTTTTGCCAAGCACGAAGACCCATAGAACGCTTCATGACCACCTTGATATAATCATCCATAAAACCTATAATTCCAAAGCCAATGGTAGCAAACAGAACAGGTACAATGTCTTTGTTCCCTTTGATAAAGAATAGAGAAGTAATTGCGATGCTGAGCACAATTACAATTCCGCCCATTGTCGGAGTACCAGACTTTTTCTGATGTGACGCAGGCCCCTCCTCCCGGATATACTGCCCAAATTTCAGCCTCTTTAGAAA
>JAEZLY010000005.1 GCA_023414985.1 Bacillota bacterium
GCATAAAAGGCTGCCGGTGTGGCGTGGTTTAAATTAACGGTTGATAGAATGCCTATCTTATAACCAAGCTGTTTTTTCAACTTTTCTGCTATGGTTTCAAAGGCTTCGGTCATGGTGGTATCCATATTGATGGTTCCGCTGTTGGTCTTATTGCCGGTAGCAATAGAGGTTGCGGTAGAAGCAGAGTCGGGACAGAAAGAGGTACTGTCAAAGGTCTGGACTGTGCCGTTAACCGGAAATTTCATAAAGCTCAGAGGCTCCGATACGATACTGCTTTTTTTTGTTGCTCCCAAATAGTAGGATGCTGCCTCAAACTGCGGGTAGCTCATACCATCACCGATGAAAAGAAATATGTATTTCGGAACGGTGGCTTCGGCAGAAGCCTTTGCTTGGCTGATCGGCAACCATGCCGGTAACATCAGTGTCAATGCGAGCAGACAGATCAATACTCTCCTAAAATACTTTTTCATGTTAATCCTCCTTAAGGTTAATATGTTATCCTCTCCGAAAATACTGTAACAGATCTATTGTAAAGTGCGATAGCATCCGATGGTAAAATCTGGGTTATCCTTTTGTAAGTATAATATTGTTCAAAATATTTGTATGGCATGGATTTAGTCTAAGTAGTATAATGAGAGAAAATTATCCATGCGTACAACGGTGGTTGATTGATATATCGGCAGAATGAGGGGAATAAGACATGAACAATATTACAGAGATTACGATAGAAGAGCTTCAGAGTCTTTATCAACAAAAGAAGCTGACAGTAAAAGAAGCTGTCGAGACATATATCAGACGTATCGAAGAATATGATCAGGGAGAGTATGGTCTGAACAGTGTATTGGAGATTAACCCTGAAGCACTTAAGATAGCGGAAAAGCTGGACAGGGAAGGAAGGCAGGACAACCAGCTGCTTTATGGTGTACCTATCTTAATAAAGGACAATATCGATACTGCTGATCAGATGCATACTTCTGCGGGTGCTTTGGCCTTGGCTGATTCCTATGCGAGGGAGGATGCGGAGCTGGTAAAGAGGTTGCGGGAAAAGGGTGCAGTCATTCTCGGTAAGACCAATATGACAGAGTTCGCTAATTATATGACGGAAGGAATGCCCAACGGCTACAGCTCCAGAGGGGGACAGGTACATAATCCCTATAACAGAGAAGGAGACCCGTCCGGTTCCAGTTCCGGTTCCGGTGTTGCAGTAGCGGCAAATCTTTGTGCAGCATCAATCGGTTCCGATACCTGCAACTCCATCATCGGACCCGGAACCGCCAATGGGATTGTAGGATTCCGTCCCAGTATAGGTGCAATCAGTCAGAAGGGAATTATCCCGATCAGCTTTACACTGGATACAGCAGGACCATTTACCAGGACTGTGAAGGACACGGCTCTAATGTTCGCCGGACTGACAGGAAGACCTCTTGTAGAGGATATTAGAGAAGAGATTAAGGGAAAAGTAGTCGGATATAATACCTGGCAATCCAAGGATACCGAGGATCTGCTTCCTTATACAGAGCAGGCAATTGCTGTACTTGAGAAGGCCGGAGCGTTTATCAGGAGAATCAGCATTCCTGAGGCGCCTCATATTATGGATGTCATGAAATATGAATTCAAATATGCGATGAACCAATACTTAAGTAAGCTCCGATTAGAATATCCAATCCGTACGCTTGCAGATATCATTGAATTCAATCAGCTCCATCCCGATGCAGCACTGAAGTACGGACAGACCTTGTTAACCGACGCTCAGGAGAATGCTACCGGAAGGCTGGATGAGACCGAATATCTGGAGATTATGAAGGATAGAAAGAATTGTATGCTCGAAGTAAAAGAACAGCTGCAAGGTGTAGACTTCTGCCTGATGTATAGCTATAACAGTATTCTCATGTATACCGGTTTCCCGGCTATCACTATTCCCTATGGTCTGAAGGAAGATGGGATGCCGGCCGTTCTTCAGATGACTGCTATCAATGATGAGAAGCTACTGCAGTATGCTTACATCGTTGAACGGTTACTTGGAAAGAGGGTAGAGCCAAGGCTCTAACTATGTGATCCGAAAGGAAATATAACCAGAGGTATGAAAAGAAATTTAATAAAATGCAATCAACATTCAGGTTTCAAGAACAATGAATCCTGAAGTAGCAATGAAGTAAAACAAGATATCATGAGGGAAAGAAGGATTGGGGATTATGGCAAAATTGTATTATCAGGGGCATGGCAGTTATCGTATTATCAGTAAAGATAATGTGGTCATCTATTTTGATCCGTTTGCAGGAAAGGGGTATGACATACCGGCTGACCTTATCCTGGTCACACATCAGCACGGAGATCATAACCAGATCGGGAAGGTGACGAAGAAGGCTTCCTGTACCGTCATTCAGGAGACAGATGCTTTAAAGGGTGGAAAGTACAATGGATTTGATGTACAGGGTGTACATATACAGGCGGTTCCTGCCTATAATAAAAATCATGGTAAGACAGATAGCGTAGGCTATGTTATCACCGTAGACGGTATTAGGATTTATGGTTCCGGAGATACCTCAACTACCAAGGAAATGGTAGAACTTGCTGCACTGAAGTTGGATTATGCCCTACTTCCCATCGACGGTATTTATAACATGGGGCCGAAGGAAGCGACGGCCTGTGCGGAGTTGATTGGTGCAAAGCACAGCATCCCGATCCACATGAAACCGGGAGAGCTCTTTGACCGGAAAATAGCAGAACAGTTCACTGCTAAGAATAGGCTGATCATGGCACCCGGAGAAGAGATAGAATTATAATGAAGGAATGTGTATTGTAGTATTAAAATAGAGAGAAAGGACCAGCTTTCCACTGAGGATGTGAGGAAGCCAGCTCTTTCTCTTTTTGATATTTTCCTTCTTTTATACTGGTACCTTTGATTTGGATTTGGTATACAATGGCACCGTAATTTACTTAACATGACATAATGTGAGATTACTTTAGCGATTTAACGTAATTATGATTGAAGATTGGTATGAATTGTCATATAATAAGCTTTAGGAAATTTATTACTTTAACGTGAAAGGGAGCAACTGGTTATGAGCAAAAATATTTATAACTTCAAGAAAGCGGATTTTGTTTGTACTTGTATTATCCTTGCAGTATGCCTGCTGACCTTGGTTTATAATTTTGCCGGGAGGAGCTTTTCAGAGGGGATGGATCTGTCTGTACCGGTATTCGGGGCAGCCGGTGTCGTCATTATCTTATTCTTTGTACCGATTCCAAGTAGAATCAAAGGATTTCTATATAGTCTGATTATTTTAGCAGCCTCTATTATGGCACTTCTATCCGATCCGACTGATCAGGGAACCAATTTCACGATATCAGCCTCCATCGTTGTGCTCTGCTTGTATTATTCATCCAAGCTATTGATCGCATATGGTGTTATTCTGAATGCGGCATATCTGATTATATTCAATATAGATAGTGTAATTCTGTTCGGTAAGGAACGTCCGGTCAGCTTTCTGTTATCTTCCCTGCTTATGATCAACAGCATGTTCCTTGTAATTTATTTCTCAAATCGCTGGGGAAGTAATATTATCAAGAAGGCGACGGAGAAGGAGCAGGAGGCGAATGAATTATATAACAAGCTGCAAACTGCATTCGATAAGGTAGGGGAGACCTCCAATGTACTGATTAAGAATGTGACCACCCTCGATGACAATATGAATTCCATCGTGGAATCCAGTAAAGAGACCTCCAATACGATGAATGAAGTAGCAAGAGGAACCGAGCATCAGGCGGAGAGTATCTATGATATCAATACGAATATGACAGCAGCTGTGGAGGAAGTGAACTCTACCAAAGAAATTGCAGAAAAGATCACAGCCAATTCTGATCTGATCTCTCAGAAGGTATCCAAAGGTACGGAGAAGATCGGCTCCATGATGCAGCAGATGCATACGATTAATCAGGCGGTCAGCGCAGCATTTACCACCGTAAATGAACTGCAATCGAATATAGAGGAGATTAATACTTTCCTTGCAGGAATCGAGACTATCTCAGAACAGACCAACCTCTTATCACTGAATGCTTCCATAGAATCAGCAAGAGCAGGGGAACAGGGTAAGGGCTTTGCTGTAGTAGCCGGCGAGGTAAGAAAGCTGGCAGAGCAGAGTGCGAAGACGGCGCAGAGCATCCAGCAAATCACAGAGGTTATCTCTACTAATTCCACTTCGGCTGTTGAGAAGGTTGCTCAGGGTGAGAAGGCAGTAGAGGACGGTAATCATGTATTAAATGAGGTAGGAGAATACTTTAAGGATGTAGAGAAAGCAGTCAATGAGACCTTTGAGCTGCTGGCTACTGAGAACAAGATGATCAGTAATATCATGGAGAAGTTCATCCAGGTTCAGGAGCGCATCGAGAGCATTGCCAGTATATCAGAGGAGCATTCTGCTTCCAATGAAGAAATATTGGCTACGATTGAGAGTGAGAACAGTGACATCATTGCAATCAAGGATTCAATTAAGGAAATCAAAGAGATGACGGCTGTGTTGAATCAGATGCTGCAGTTGTAAAGATGCGACATACATATATATGTTTCGAATGGATTTCCAGAATAAGCAAATTTTCTATTGTAAAATAAAATATAGTCTGATATAATCAGGTTAGAAAAATCAAGGACACATCGTGTCGATTGATTCCTATACCAGGATAGTTATCCTAAGTTTGCGGCTCGAGGATAACTATCTTTTTTTGTACCTATTATCTAGGTAAGTGAGAACTGCAAATGTCAATAGAAGAAGGTTAATTACTTCCATTATTGTCATAGGCCTCACCCCCTTCTCTTATGTAATGGAATAAAAGAAGGAATCAATCGATATATGTTATCCTCAATCGTTCTAACCTGATTAACTATGACTGCTTAAGTCATAGCAGGGCAATCATAGCATAGAGCCTTTCAAATTACAATTAGAAACAGGATAAATATGGGTGATATATAATGAATTTGTTATAAATATACAAAAATTGCTAAAAAGTCTGTGACATTTTATGTAAATAAAATGATTTACAAAAAAAGTATTATCTATTATCATATAACTATCTCGACAATTCTATTACTCAATTTATCTTTCTCTCTCATTTTCCCAATCTTTAAAACTTAAGGAGGTTTTTGTGTGAAAGTAGCATTCTGGAGCAATGCCGGTGAGCTTTGCTCGGTTTCTGAAAATCTTGCAGCTATTAGTGTAGCCAGTGTCAATCGATTCCCATATTCTATCATAGCAATGGAAAATCGCCTGTACAGTCATAACTTAGGTAAGGCTTATTACAGCAGAGAAAAATACAATGCTCATGATTCTGTCGGTACGAATTATTATGATGGTAATGGGATAGAAGGCTTATTGCGTAAAATCTACCGAGGAGATTACAAATCGGATATTCTTAAGGACTATCTAAAAGAAATCATTCACAAACACCTCTATTATATTCCCCAGAGTAGAACGATTCATAATGAAATATTCGATTACGAGTTTGATCATTGTATTTATTCCTTGTTTCAAATGACGGATCAATACGCTGACCTATGCTTTATTGATACGGCCAGTAATCATAATCTCAGTACAAAATTTATTCTTGAGGAAGCGGATCTTATTGTAATCAATTTATGCCAAAAGAAAAATGTGCTGGAGGATTTCTTTCAAAATTACGCTTCCTTAATACCGAAGGCTGTCTTTCTCATCAGCAACTATGATCCCAAAGCAGTGAATACCGGTTTAATTCTCTTGAAAAAGTATCATATACCCAGGGAGAATATCATTGCCATACCTTTCAATGAACTTTATCATATCGCATATGAGAGCGGGAATGTTCTTGATTTTATTAATAGTAACTATTCCTGTACGAAGGAAAATCCGAATTATCCCTTTATTCAAGCGGTAAAAAAGGCTACCTATATCATCATCAAAAAACTGGAGCAGATCACAACGCAGAAGATAATAAATCCATGTGGGAAATAACAGCGCTGCGTATTTTATTAATTACCATTACAGGAATACTGCTCTTTCTTCTTCTGCTATGGATCACCGGCCAGTTCGAAGGCAGGCATATCAAAAGAAAAAGAATAAAAGCAGTGAGGGAATATAAATATGCGAAAGCAATAGTCAGTATTCTTTATCTATTATCATTATTTATTATTGTATTTCTTTGTCTATATATTATTGATTTGAGAATTAGGGGTAAATTGTGAAACTACATAAAAAGATGAAAAGAACTACCAAGCAATATATTGTTGTTGCATTCATCTGCATCATAATTATCGGAGGATCGGCAATCATCACATCCTACCTGATAACGAATCAAATTAGAACCGATTATGAGAGCAGATTAAAAAAGTCTGAAAGTGAAATAAATGCTAATCAGAGGAGTGTGTATGTAGCACTGAAGGATATCAAGGTCGGGGAAGAGATTACAAAGCATATTGTTGAGAAAAGAAGGGTTTACTCTTCTCAGGCTCAGGAGACCTATATCACAGAAAAAGAGATCGGAAAACTGGCATTGATTGATATTCCGGAGCAAACCTATGTGATGCATTCCATGGTTACCGATTATTCTGTAGCATCCGAGCTACGTGAAACAGAATATCAGGTGATTTATCTGGGAGGGAATATATCCAGCAGTGATACGGTTGATATCAGGCTATTCTTTCCGAACGGAGAAGACTATATTATTCTCACCAAAAAGCTGATTAAGAATATTGCCGCAGATAACCTGACGATCTATCTATGGTTGTCGGAGGAAGAAATTCTAAGAATGTCCAGTGCGATTGTGGATACCTATCTTTATAACGGTGCTAAACTCTATGTAACAAAGTATGTCGAACCAAATCTTCAGAAAGCTTCTGCTACAACCTATAAGCCAAGTCTGGCTACACTTCAGTTAATTCAAAATAATCCCAATATAATTGAAACAGCGGTAACCGAAGTCAGTAAAAATATTCGTAAAGCGTTGGAAAACCGTCTGGCAGACAGTATGAATACAGATGTCAGAACTATTGAATGGGAGCTTAGCCCAAATAAGAAGGAGAGCTCTGAGGATGCTTCAGATGTAAGTCAGATAACGGATTCAAAGGAAAAGAAGGGGTATGATGCATCTTATTTAGAAGAAGTAGAAGAGAAGGATGCAGAGTTGGATTATGGACCTTAAAGACTCCAGATTTCTTTCAAAATTCTTTACGGAGGAATTGGAATGATTTGTATAGGATTTGCAGGGTGTGAAGCTTTTGATATCATACTTTATATGAGTCGTACTTTGATTAAATTGAATTATAGGATACTAGTGATTGATATTTCGGAAACAGGAGCATTAACAAAAGCAATTTATCACGGAATGGATTTGGACAGCAGACAGGAGATTGTTAATTATCGCAATATTAACTACTTGCGGAGAATGCCAAGCGAGGAGGAATTGAGTTCATTTGTGGAAGGTGTTATCATGATTGACTTTGGTATACAGTCCTTTCCGGATTTATCTTTACCCTGCAATTTTCTATATACGACGACTAATACTTTTCCGTACATAATTGATAACATTAATACTTTAATGTTGAATTCTGAATGGAAGACGGAGAAGCAGCGGCTCATAATAAGAGATATGATTACTCCGGATGATATTGATCGGGTAGCTTCAAAAATAAGGTTCCATTATGATGCAATAGAAAGTCTGTATCTTGATATAGATGATTATTATTGCGCAGTGAATTGCCAGGAAATACAATTGATAAGATTTATGAAACTTTCTTCCGGTATGAAAACCTTTATCATCAGTCAACTTCATGATATATTCCCACAAATAAAAATAAAAAGAATTAAAAATGCATTTGCTCTGGCAGGAAAGGGGAGATAGGTGATTAATGAGTAAAATATTGTTTTGGTCACCATATCATGGGCAGGGTCAAACCAGCAATCTTTATGCTATAGCCTTAATTTTCGGAATAATATACAAAAAGCAGGTACTGTTAACGCAGACTCATTTTAAGTATAACAACTTAGAAAGTCCGCTTGTCGGTCGTAATGTTGACAAACAATCAGATGAGGGTGAGATTTTTGAAGACATTGGTATTGATATGGCAGTAACTTACAGTAATATGAATTATTTGAATAAAAGGACATTAGAAAATTGCTGTCTGACCTTTCTGGATTCTTTGATCCTAATGATGCCTGGTACGAAAGCTAATAATAAGGAGACTTTTGACAGAGAGATAGGCGGTTCGATGAATAGGTTGATAAAAGCCGCATCCGAATACATGGATCTCGTGTTTATCGATTCCAACAGTGGTTGCGACGATTTGTCATTGTGCCTTATGTCGACAGCGGATTTGATTGTTGTTAATTTATCTCAGCATAGGTACGTACTCGAAAATTTCTTTGCAGAATACGGGGAACGTTTTAAGAATGATAAAAGAATATTCTATCTGTTTGGCGATTACGATGATAATTCTGGTTATAACATCGATAACTGCCGAAGAAAATTCAATAATTATATGAAGTCATTTAACTCCGGAGTAATTCCCTATTGTACAAAATATATGGATGCCCAGAATGAAAGTAATGTCATTCGCTTTTTTCAGGAGGGAATGCTGAAAAGAAGGAAACATTCTTTGATAGTTCAGTTTAAGTGGCGCTACACTAATATGAAAAAGGGTATATATACACAGGACGAGACAGAATACTTTTTTCGAAGTGCTTTGTCATGCGCGGATAAAATTATAGCTCTATTACACATACCAGTTAAGAAGAACTTTAGGGGGTAGAATACTATGGAGGCAGGTGAATGGATATTATGCAGTGCTCTTATCCTGAGTTTAACTTTATTTTTATATTACATCTTAAAGGAAAAAACAGAAGAGGAAGATCATGACGATAAAATCTACTCAATCCAATTCTTCAGTTCCGAGATAAAGAAAATTATTAATGAAATCATAAATATGGATATTATTGCGCTAAGACTTAACAAGAAGGACTTGGAGAGCCGTAGGGAATTAAAACGGACTCTAGGCGAAGCTACCAGAAAATGTTCACAGGGCAATATTTGCGATAAAATGATTGTTATAGCGAAAATTAAAAGTTCGCTAACCGGTATTCTCAAAATTAATGAAAGGATAATCAATGAGACGATTCCATTTGATCATCCGAATTTACTAACTACAGCTGATATGTTTGAGATTATGCTTTATCTTCAAAAAAGAAGCTGTAAAACCGGTATGTTCCGCGAAATATGCCGACAATTCAAGTTGGATTGCCTTAAAGCTGATGGAAGAGGTTATTACTATGATATCACCGAGGAGGACATTCGACAGGCTTTTAGAGTGCTCTATCAACCACTAAATTATGATGATAAATTGAATATTTTGGCACAAAGGATTTACGAGGAGACGTATGGTTTATCCGTCGTCGACATACTGGTTATGGAGGATGATTCCATCGACTGTATATCAGGTGGAATTTCGGGTATCACCACGGATAGCTATAAATACAGAGAAGAGGATCTATACAAGGGCTCCTTTCATCAAGCAAAGACACATGATAGTGTGTGGATTGTCTATTCCGGTAAACCGATTCATATGAAATTTTTATCCTTTGGATCAACGGAAGGAATCGTGAGAGTTTGTAAAAACATATCAGAGCATGGGCGAATTGGCCATTTCACTTCAGCAGAAGGAGGCATTAAGACACATTTGGCTGATGGTAGCAGAGTAACGGTTTTTAGGCCTTATAATGCATCTCAATGGGCATTTTTTATTAGAAAATTCGGAACTACCGCGAGCTATGAGTTAACGGACCTGATTACTGATCGTGGGTGTCAGTACCCACAGGAAGTGATCAAATGGGCGGTAAAAGGCTGCGTAAATATGGTTTTTTCGGGTGATCAAAATTCCGGTAAGACTACTAATATGAGAGCTGCAGTGAAGGAAATTGACAGGAGACAACAGGTAAGAACGATAGAATCTGATTTTGAATTATACTTAAATGATGCTTATGCAGATAGGAACATTGTAGGGACCAGACCAAGCAAGGATATGCCCTTTCCGAAATTGATAGAGCTACTAAAAGCTTCAGAAGCTCATACCATTCTTTTCGGGGAAACCGCAAGTCTGGAGCATGCAAAGCATTTGCTTGATCTTTTACTGGCTGGAACAAAACGAATTATTACTACAGGACACTGGCCCACAACGGACGAAATGATTGCTTACTTCGTACTGGCTGAAGGAGGATATGGGAGTGCAGGAACAGAGGATATTGAGCGGATGGTTGCACGTCTTCTTAATCTTAATATTCATCATGTAAAGGACAATGACGGACATAGATTTATTGATCGGATTACAGAAATCATTCCCTATGATAGAGAACAGAAAGAAACTGAAGCAGGAAGAGGAGTTGAGGGTAAGTTAGATAGGATAGCTGTCTGTCTCGAACAGTTGACTCGAAGAAAATCATATTATACACGGGATATTGTAATATTTCAGGACGGGGAATACCATATGATAAACCCTATCAGTAAAGGGCTCTCAGAAAATATCATGAAACATCTTTCACCGGAAGAGAGAAATCTGTTTCATGACTTTAATCGCTTTTCCGGCGGTGGGGTGAGAGCCGCATGCTAACCTGGATATTACCGAGTCTTTTTACTGGAATGAAATCAATGGATAAGCGTATTTTAGTTATTCTTATTCTATTATTTACAATATATCTAATCATTATGACTGTTTTGGTTCTGAAGGAAAGAACAAGGAGAAGGTTATGGAAAAGCACACAGGGCTATCGGGGTAGTGATAAAATCTCTGATAGCATAAGCTCTGCCATATATAGAATGCTTAAAGCATTTCCCGTCACAAGAAACTATATAGAAAAACTGTCCTATCAGTTCCGGTTAATCTGTCCTTGTGACAGTACAGTAATAGCCGGAATAACAACGGAAGCATTTCTAATCTCATTTTGTCTTAGTTTTGCTATCTTATTTCTGATTTTTCTTATGAATCCTCAGCTGATAACATTAATCACAGCCTCCTTTGGTATTGTGATTATAAATAAAGAGATTGTGGGTAGGATAGCAAATCATTTCGAGATTACTCTTGATCAGGAAATACAGCAATTAATCGAAAATGAAATTCATAACTATTATTTAAATTACAGAGTAGATGATGCTTTGTATCAATCCCTGGATTATTTAAGTTCGAACATGAAAGTTGCAGCAGGGCAGATATATGAGTTACTTCTATCTGATAATAAGGATACTGCGTTAGAAGAGTATTACGAAAACATACCTAACAAATATTTAAGAGAGTTCGTCAGTCTCTGTGTCGGTGTATCAGAACGCGGAGATCAGGTAGTTGAAGGCAAATTCCTGTTTATTAATAACCTAGAGAATTTATATGAACAGCTTGAGATTGAAATCGATAAGCTCCAGAGGCTCAGGATGGAATTTGCAGGAGTAATGCTTATTGTTATTCTACCTATCTTCTGTATCGGTATTGTGAAATGGTTTTGTATCAGTATCAAAAGTAGCATGGAAGCCTTTTATTATGGAAAAGAGGGTTTTATGATTGATCTGGTATTACTGGTTTTAACGTCTACCGTTTATGTAGTAATGCATAAAAGTGCTGAATATAGGAGCTTTCATTCCTCCGGACACAGATGGCTTTATTGGTTTGACGGTATTCACGTAATAAAAAAGGCTATGAATAATTATTGTGATAAGTATGCTTCCGGTCAGGAGCGTTTAAAACGATGTTTAAAAAATAATGGGTATAACATTAAAGCCAGACACTTTGTACTTAGAAGTTTTTTGCTTGCCGGAGCTATTTTCATGATAAGTATAGGAGTATCAATTTATCTAAACCATATAGGAAGAGAAAGACTATTGTGTGTGGAGGATAATGAAGTGCCAACTATAAGTACAGCAGCTGACGAAGGTCAACAAGGTGAAATAACAGCCGTTATTGAAAACTATACAAAAAGGCTCGTGTCACAGAATTATAGGTCAGAGTTTATTACAAAGGAAAAACTTATTGATCAACTAAGGGTAGGAAAGCCTTCTTTTGCTAATTCGGTTTATGAAGCTCTTGCGGATGAAATTTTGTATAGGGCTTCAAAGTATAAAGCGATGCATTTTGGCTTTATTGATTTATTTATCGGTATTGTTATCAGTATCATAACATTTTATAGTCCTAGAGTTTTATTGAAATTCAGTGCGACTGTAACGAAGGATGCAATGGAAGATGAGGTAAATCAATTTAATGCATTGATTGGAATGTTGATTTATGACAATAGTATGACCGTAAAGCAAATCCTAATAGAAATGGAGTCCTATGCAATTGTAATGAAGCAGTCAATAAAGAACTGTATTAATGAATACAGCTCTGGCGATGTCAATGCACTGGCACAATTAAAGGAAGAAGAACCATATCCGTCTTTTACAAGGATCGTGGATAATCTTCTTCGCTGCGATGATATGCCAATCTATGAAGCTTTTCATGAGGTTGATATTGAAAGAGAAGGCTTTCTTTCAAAACGGAGACTTTCAAACGAGAAATCTATTAAGCGAAGGGCAACCAGAGCTTATCTTCTGGCAGCAGTTCCGCTTATGCTTCTATTTGCATACGGAATCATTCCGACTTTGATTGCTTCTATGAATGAAATAAGTTCAACTTTGGATATGTTGGAAACGGTATGGTAACGAATTTTATTTGAATATTAGGAGGATATTATGAAAACAAAAAATGCAAGTGGATTAGTGGTAGGGATAGTAATTACTCTTTTTGTAATTATTCTGTCGGGTGCGATTATTGTTTGGGGTTCCGGCTACTTCAACCAGAATAAGAAGACCATGGATAAAAGTACCGCAAAGATTGATAAGACGATTGGGTCAATGACAGATTTTGATTTATCCGTTTATGATGGCAGGAGTATAAGAGGAGATGCACTAAAGGATTTGATCGCTGATCTTAAGGACGATAAGGTAGCGGTATCAATAGGAGTTGATACTCTGGCAAGTGAAGCTGCAGTTAATTACAATTATGAATATACTTCATCTAATCTAGGAGCGGTAGTATCAACAGTACCGACAAAAGAAAAATCGGTAGCATCCTATATCAATCCAAATGGTACCTTTGCCGGTGAGGTAATCAAGAATACGAATGATGATATCGTATATATTCTATTTACGCAGCAGCAATAGAATGATTTATAAGTAATGAAAAAGGGCAGGTGAAGGATATAAAACATAAGAATGGTGAGTTACCTGCAAATGCACTATTGGCTCTATTCGCGGTTGTTATTGTTGCTTGTATGATTTTATACATGAAATTGAATATAGATAATGTTATGAAAACCTCTAATAAAATAGTTGAAAATACTGAGAAAATGTCTGCTGAGTACGACGAGTACGAATTAACCATGTATGACGGAGAAGAAATCAAGGGAAGCCAGGTCGTTAACTATATAAAAAAGAATTTGGGAGATTACTCATCAGAAGAAACAGCTCCAATTTATATTCGTGTACTAACCGTGGCTTCCGGCTCTCAATATACAAATGATTATGTGAATAAGGAGCATATCAGAGATATAAAAAACATTTCAGAGACAGAGCATTATATCAAACCGACGGCTTGCTTTGATGCAGAGGTGATAAGATCTGAGAATAAAGTTATCCTTGGTATATGCTTTACCCAGAGGTAATCAGGTTTAATCATAAAAGGAGAGAGGTATGCAGTCAACTGTTATTCATTTTTTAGAAATGATGGTAGGAGCAATTTTACTAGCGTTGGGAATTATATATTTAACTATACAGGCAAAGTCCATAGAGCAAATGAATAACTTGATCAGTAATCACTTAATGGAAAACGAGGAAATCTTTCAACAGGAGAATGATAATGACATTAATCGTATAAGTGATGGCGAATTATATGCAATTATAATGGGATACCGGGAGTATCCCATTATGATTGACGGGAATTTAATTGAACCGGAGGGGACAGAATACGAAAAATACTTGTCCTATATTCAAGAGGGTTATTATATCAAGAGTTATTTATTCGATTCTTTCCATTATATTAAGCAATTGGTGTTTACTCATATCTGATTGCTATATCATAACAAACTATGAGTAAATATATATCTAGTTCAGAAGGAAGGAGAAATAATTTGGGATTTCAATCCTGTTAATGATCGTATGGATTTTCTGGGAAGAGTTTTAACAATATTTATTGCAATCTTACTTATTATTATTTTTCCTTTACAATATATTGCTCAATCATATGAAACAGATATTGATTCAATCGTGGACACAGACACTAAGGAATTTACAGATGAGATCCGGGATAAAGGTTATCTTGATGTATCCATGTATGAGAACTTTGTAAAAGATCTTGCTACTTCGGGTGAGCTTTACAATATAGAAATAGAAGATATCAATCCAGTTACCGGTGCTGATATAAGTAAGGCAAATATAGAAACTAACCTTACAAAAGAGACACTAGATGTTACAGCATTATCCGTATCACCCCTAAGTCAAAAGCTATCCTTTAATGGTAATGGTCCTGAGCTTGCATCTTTATCATCGGATTTAGGGGAAATTCAATCTTTAGCAACACATACCCATACCGATGATTGTTATGCTGGTCATAGACACATAGGTAGCTGTTATTCTTATGTTGGAAATAGAAGCGTACCGCTTTTTATAACCTTACAGGGTGTAAATGTAGAACATCACTGGGATTACGATCTCAATTATTATTCTATTGGTATAAGATGCAATCAATGTAGAACTTATCTTTATGATATGAGGGTATATGACTATACAGGAAGAATGAACAATGAAGATTACTTCAACTTATCAAATACGATATACCTGAATGACGGTACTCTTAAAAATGATGGTGTTCGCTGGACAAGGTTATATAAAAGCGTTTCTGATAGTAGGTTTGATACAATTATGTCTCAGTCAAAAGCTTTATTTGATGCTCTATCTCCTTATTGTACGATGAGACCAGGATATGCATATCCGTGTGCAATTGATTTTGTTATACCAGCTAGTTTATATCTAATATTTCCATACGTAAGTGAGAATGCAGCACAAGTTTATCAAGGCTGCCCAACATGTGGAGGACCTAATCCTGTTCCGGTATGCGGCCAAGTACAAGACGAGAATCCTATATGTAATCAGGTGGTAACGAGCATTACGGCTACTAAAGCGGAACAAACCGTAAGATTAGGTGGGGCCATTGATCCGACGGCAGCGGCAATTTTTTTAGATGGTCATCCCGGAAGTGTTATGTGTACAAGTAATTTTAATTCTAATCAGAAAGGTGTTCAAACAGTAACGCTCACATACAGTGGTAAGGTGGGTAATGCAAAGACTACAGGCACATTAGCATGTACGGTCAAAGTAACGGTGATTGCAGATGAATTAAAAAGCATTTCTGTATTGCCTACCAATATCACGGTAGAAAAGTATATAGAAGCAAATAATTTACCAATTACAGTTATGGCACAGTATCAAGACGGTAGTTCAAAAGCTGTAACAGGATATACCATAAATAATTACAATCCGAGTATATTGGGATTGCAGTTATCGACTGTATCCTATACCGAAGCTGGAGTTACTAAAACTGCTCCTTTATCAATTACTCTTACAAGACTTCATAATATCTGTTCTGTTTGCAGGAAATTTTATGAATTGAACTACGATGATACAGACCCCGGATGTCCTTTCTGTAAAGGAAGTATTACTGGAATTAGTGTAATGCCTGATTACCTTGAGGTCAGTCAGGGTAATTCGCTTCCGATTACTGTTCAGGCTTCCTTTGCAGATGGATCAATGAATGTAATAAACTCATGGACGAGCAACTATGAGCCGGATAAGATAGGCATTCAAAACGTTACAATTGAGTATGGCGGGTTTTTTGATGAAGTATCGGTTTTTGTAAAGGAAGCAACAACAATATGTCCAATCTGTCACACCGAGTATCCAATTACGGATGGGAAATGTCCGCTCTGTTCGGAAACGGTTATAAGCATCAGAGTCGCACCGAGCTCAATAACAGTCAATAGGTATGACAACATAAACCTTCTCATAGATGCTACCTATGCGGACGGAAGTACCAGATCGGTGACTGAGTGGAGTATTGATAAAACTACATCCGAGGAAGGGACATTTATTGCAACAGTTAGCTATGAGAACGTTACCACAACGATTACGCTTACGGTACTTCCAATGTCAATTATTGTATGCCCTATATGTGGTCAAAAATATGATAAAGGAGATAACCCTAACGGTTGCCCGATCTGTTCTATTACACTGACGGGAATGGAAGCCTATCCGTTAAGTGGATCTAATCTCGTACAGTATGGAACAAATCCTAATTTGGCTATCGTATTAATATTTCGGGATAACCACCGAGAAGCTGTAATGAGTGATTACACCATAGAAGGGTACTCACCTTATCATCTTGGGAAGCAGACGATCACTGTGAAGTATAGTAGCTATATTACGACCCTTGAGATAGAAGTGATTAACACTCTGGCAGGTGTCACTTGCCCTAACAGACATGTCTATTACCTAAATGAGGATGGAAGCGATCCTGGCTGTCCATATTGCATAATATCAAATGAACAGGATGTGTCGGTTTATTTCTTTGATATTACGTATACAGCAGAAATCCTTGAAACAATATATCGAGATGGAATTTACTACTTTGAGGACAATCACTATCTAACTATACGCGTTACCAAAAAAGATAAGTCTCTACTTTTCAAGATTCAAAAAACTTCCCTTTTTAAGCTGTCTATATTGGGAAGGAAGAAGAGGTATATATACGGAGGAAAGGTATTTTCATGAGTAAAATACTCGAGTGGATACTTGATATTATTGCGGCCATGGCAATCATTTTCTTTGCTGTAATAATTTATTTCGGTTTAAAAACCGAACTGATCATAAAATCTGTTGATAAAGATTGTATGAAGGATTTTCTTTCTTCATCAAAAACAAATGGATATTTTACATCCGAGGATTATGAAAGATTAATTGAAATGCTATCGTTGACAAGAGTCTTATATGACATCAAATTTGAACATCAGTATAAAATCTTTGAGCCGGAATACCGTATGCGGACACTGGAAGAAATACTGGCAGCACAAATGGCAGCTTATAAGGGAGAAAATATATACCATTACAAAGAAATATCAACCGATAAGCCAGTTGTCGCTGACCCGATAGATAATAGTGGATTATCTTTGAATACAGAGACTAATGAAAGTATCCTTGCATCGGATATTCCATCCACTGCCGATCCCGGACACATACACGCAGATGATTGCTATGACGGTCATGTACATAAGGGAACACCTGGGCCTTTCATGATACCTCATGCGCATACGACAAGCTGTGGTAAATATACAACCGCAATTGGGTACGCAATGCATTGTTACAATTGTGATAAGGATTATCCGGGATGGTATTCCTGGTACCACAGAGAGCCTAGTGGTGTGCTTGTCTGGGATGGAAGCGATATGTATAGATATAAAAAATGTCCATATTGTAGCGATACTTGGGTAGCGCAAGGATCAGAAATACATAATTATGCGCATGTATGTGGCTACGATATAGATGTTAATAACGATAGGTACTTAGATGATACTCCTATAGGAGTGGTTGAAAACTACCCTAGTTCATATCCTCCTGCAACGGTGGGAAAAGCTACGTATTCGAATGGCTGCTATACATATCATGTACATAAAGGAGCCTCTACTATTTATAACAATTATATTGCATCAGCTGTAACACAACCAATGGCTGGGACATATTTCGATTTGTTTAATAATGGTCTAATTAATTTTTGCGATATACCCAGATATTGGTACTTGGGGGTGGATTCGTTGGGATATGGATATCCTGGTTTTGGCGTTTGCTATAGAGCAGATCATAGTAATGGTGGTTTTACTTTTACATACATGTATTACAAGAAGTCTCAGTATGGTAGCTGGCTATCAGAAAATCCTGGTTTTCCTACGGTTCTATCTGAAGCTGAGTTTAATAC
>JAEZLY010000045.1 GCA_023414985.1 Bacillota bacterium
CTGCGAGGGGAATCTGACGATGGGAGTGACCAGGGGGGATGGTATTCTCCAGGGGGAAGACGTTACCGATAATGTCAAGGTGATCAAGGATGTCAAGCCGAAGCTTAAGGAAGCGGTTCCTTATATCGAGATCCGTGGTGAAGTATATATGAAGAATGAAGATTTTGAGGCTGTGAATGAAAGGCTGGAGGCAGCTGGAAAGAAGCTTTTTGCAAATCCCCGCAACTGCTCGGCAGGAACTCTTCGCCAGCTTGACCCGGAGGTTGTTAGAGAACGTAAGCTTTCCTTATTCATATTCAATGTACAGGAAGCGAGAGGCATCACCTTCACGGCTCATTCGGAAAGCCTGGAATGGCTTCAGAAACAGGGAATTAAGGTGATTGAAGGATTTGTCAGATGCAGGACTGCGGATGAGGTATGGGAGGCAATTAACCGAATCGGGGAAGAACGCGGAAACCTCCCTTATGATATTGACGGGGCTGTTGTTAAGGTTGACAGTCTACAGGACAGAACTTATTTTGGGACCACCTCGAAGGTGCCCCGCTGGGCAATCGCATATAAATATCCCCCGGAGGAGAAGGAGACGACGGTTAAGGAAATCCGATTGACAGTCGGCAGAACCGGCAGGATCACACCAACTGCTATCTTTGAACCAATCAGGCTTTGTGGCACAAATGTTGAGAGAGCCACGCTGCATAACCAGGACAGAATCGATGAATTGGACGTACGGATCGGCGATACCATAGTGGTACGTAAGGCAGGAGAGATCATCCCTGAGGTTCTGTATGTTAATAAGGCCAGGCGCCCGGAGGGTACTTTACCCTTTAAGATATCTTCCACCTGTCCCAGCTGCGGTGCACCGACAGTACGTGATCCGAATACAGCAGACACCAGATGTACGAATATCAACTGTCCTGCGCAGCTGTCTCAGCATATCATGAATTTTGTTGGACGAAACGCCATGGATATCAAGGGTTTTGGAGAGGCTTATGTGGAGGTCCTGATACAGCAGGGATATTTAAAGGATATCGCTGATATCTATGACTTGAAGAACTTCCGGGAAGAGTTGATTGAAAAAGGCTTGATCGGGAAAGAAAAGAATACTGATAAGCTCCTAAAGGCAATTGAAGATAGTAAAAAGAACGACATTGACCGTCTGATTACCGGACTAGGGATAAAAAATATCGGACGACAAGCCGGTGCGCAGCTCAAGAAGCATTTTCATTCCCTTCATGATTTGAAATCCGCTTCTTATGAAGAGCTGGTCGCAATCAATGATGTTGGAGATATTACAGCCAGATCGATCGTAGAATTCTTTGAAGATGAGGATAACTTAAGGATCCTTGACCGTCTGGAGAAAGCAGGAATGAATTTTTATTCCCAGGCTGAAGCAGTGTCCGGAGAGGCACGTTTCCAAGAACTTACCTTTGTCATCACTGGTACGCTTCCTTCCATGGGCAGGACTGAGATGGAGGAGCTGGTTGTGAAGAATGGAGGAAAGGTATCCGGCAGCGTATCGAAGAAGACCAGTTATCTGATTGCAGGAGAGAATGCCGGCAGCAAATTAACGAAGGCACAGGAGCTCAGTATTCCCATACTCTCTGAGGAAGAAGTCCTGGAAATGCTTAAATAAAAGATAAAAAGGAATTATTTGGGTAAACTTGTGATTGTTTGTTGCTTTATTTAGAAAATCATGTTATGATATTTTTTGCTATGACAAAAAAGTGGAGATGATGAGGAAAGATGCCAATTAGAGTCCAAAGTGATTTTCCGGCGAAAAAGGTGCTGGAAGATGAAAATATATTTGTGATGGATGAGACCAGGGCGACGCATCAGGATATCCGTCCATTACAGATTGCTATACTAAATCTGATGCCGATTAAGGAGGATACAGAGGTACAGCTGTTGCGAAGTCTTTCCAATACACCGCTGCAGGTAGATGTCACCTTCCTGACTACTGAAACCTATGTCGGATCCCATACACCCACCAGTCATCTGGATCAGTTCTATCTTACCTTTGAGGAGATCAAGGATCGTAAATTCGACGGTCTGATTATTACCGGCGCACCGGTGGAACAGATGGAATTCCAAGAGGTTACCTATTGGGAGGAGCTGGCACGGATCATGGAATGGTCTCTAACCAATGTTACTTCCACACTTCATATCTGCTGGGGTGCACAAGCGGGTCTTTATTATCATTACGGGGTAAGAAAAACCTCGCTGGATAACAAGATGTTTGGAATCTTTGAACATAGGGTGCTGGAAAGAAGAGTGCCGTTTGTTCGTGGTTTTGATGATGTATTTTATGCCCCACATTCCAGATATACTACGGTAATGAGGGAAGAGATCCTAAAACATAAGGAATTGACCATACTTGCGGAGTCAGAGGAGGCCGGAGTATTTATCGTCATCGCAGAAGAAGGAAAACAGATCTTTGTCATGGGTCATCCGGAGTATGACAGAGTATCTTTGGATAAAGAATATAAACGTGATATAGCTAAGGGACTTGATATTGCCCTGCCAAAAAATTATTATCCGGAGGATCAGCCTGAATCAAGGCCGAACCTTGTCTGGAGAGCACATGCGAACGCAATGTATACGAATTGGCTGAATTACTATGTATATCAAGTAACTCCATATGTTCTTTAGGAGTTACTTGATATTAACCAGAGTTACGCCTTACGAGCTTTAAGGCTGAAACTGGTAGTGATCTTACCATAGTAATCACAGCGAGGTGCCTGGGGATTGATCCGGGTACTCATGGGAAGAAAGAACTGGACCTTACGTTAGATTTGGGGAACACACAGGTACAGGAAAAAGCGTATGTACTATGATCATGTTCAGTAGGCGGGGATGTGATTTGGACATTTGAATTCAGTTTTTAGTTGGGGGACTAGGTTTATGAAACTGATCAATGCGTTACAAAGCAAGCCTACACTTTTACTGATATTGATGATAGCAATCATTAGTATCCTTATCATTGGTGTTGTTGTAGTTTTGCTTTACCGCTTGGCTAACGAAAAAAAAGTTACAGAAGCGGCGTTGGAATTAAAGAGAATTACGAACAGTATCCGTGCCGGATTGGTTCACTTCAACCTGGAGGATTGCAAGATTCTTTATGCAAGCCAGGGCTTTTATGAAATGCTGGGTTACGACAAGAATTCGGCAAAAGCAGAAAGTAAATTCACTCTGCTGGATTTCATTGATCCCAGAGAGATTTATTTTCTCGATACGGTGAAAGAACAGATAGCGAACGAGGTTATCAGATGTGAGACCAGAATGATCTCCAAGGAGGGTAGCATCCTGCACATGCTGATGACCGGTAACAGTTCTCCGGCTAAGGATGGGAAGCACACCTTATCTGTGGTGTTTGTGGATATATCTGAGCAGAAGCAGATGCAGGAGCTGATTCTTCTCGAGGGAGAACGATATCGGATTGCAACTGAGATATCAAAAGATATTCTTTTTGAATTTAATATTCAAAAGGATGAGATGATTTTTACGGATAAATTCAGAGAACTTTTTGGATATAATCCGGCAATATCTAATTTCTGCACCAGGGTAGAGACACGACGAGCTACCATTCATCCGGATGACTGGGGTATTTATCTGGAGCTGTGTGAAGAACTGAGACAGGGAAAAAGTATCATTGAGTCTGAGTTCCGTATCAAAGGCAAAGTGAGCGAGTACATCTGGTGCCAGCTCATTGGAAAGACAATCTATGACGATGATAAGAAGCCCATCCGAATCATCGGTAAGCTTGTGAATATCGATACCCAGAAGAGGGAACTGGAAGCCTTGGAATATAAGGCCACCAGAGACCCGCTGACCGGTGTTTACAATAAAGAAATTACGATTAAGAAGATAGACAAGTATATCTCCGGGAATAAAAACGGTATGCATGTATTGATGTTTATTGATTTTGATGATTTTAAAAAAATCAATGATACGTATGGACACCTGCCGGGAGATAAGGTATTGGTCTATGTGATCGGCTGCATCAAGGAGAGATTTCGTGACGGTGAGATTATCGGGCGTATCGGCGGAGATGAGTTTGTTGTATTCGCCGGTAATATTACGGATGTCAGTGATGTGCTGAATAAGGCTAAGCAGCTTAAGGATTCTCTGGACACAGTTTTTGTCTGCAATGATCAAACAATAAAAATTTCTGCCAGCATCGGTATTGCAATCTATCCTGAGGCCGGACTTCATTATGAACAGCTGATTTTCCATGCGGATCAGGCTTTATATGAGGTAAAGGAACAGGGTAAGAATGATTTTATGGTTTATCAGCCGGCTACCTGAAATCCTTTCTGGAGATCGCTTTCGTAACATATAGAAAACAAATGCAAATGACGCATAACAGGAGACAGAAGGTCAGTAGAAATACTACCTCATTCATGTGCGTCATTTTTTTTATGTATTCATAACTCACCTTAAGCAGGTAGCCCGCCATGGTTACGATGATGGCCGGTTTTACAACAGAATCTCCGAGCTGTAGGGAGAAATGGACATTCTTCATAACAGCAAAGGTATCCAACCCGGTGACGATCACCTGGCCGATCAGCAGGGAAATCAAATAACCCTTAATGCCAAAAGCAGGAATCAGAAAGGCAATCAGGATAATCTTACAGATCGAGCTGATGATGGAATTGATAAAGGTGATATGTGCCTTTCCAAGACCATTGATAATACTGCTTAGAGTAGTGGTCAGATAGATCAAGGGGCACAGCCAGGCCAGGATGACAAGATAGGTGCCGGACAATTCATTATGAAAAATGGTATTTCCCAGATCCCTGCCGAAGATGATAAATAATCCGGTACTCAGGATACCGATAATCAAACTGTATTTCACAGCAATCATGGAGGTCTTTTCGATCAGTTTTTCATTGTTGACGGCCTGTGCCTCTGATACGGTTGGGAGCACAAGGACAGCCAGGGCGTTGATCAGAGCAGTCGGAAACAGAATGAAGGGTATGGACATACCGTTGAGGATACCATAAATCACGAGGGAATCCTTGATGCTTAAACCGGATCTTCTGAGCATGGCAGGAATTAAAATTGCTTCAATACTGTGCAGGATACTGAGCAGGAGGCGATTGGCGGATAAAGGCACGCTTAACTTCAATAGGCTTTGCATGATTTTACTTCGGGTGTTTTCTTTCGCGTTTGGATTAGAACCACCGATCAGCAGCTTTTCCGGAGAGGAGGTAATGCTGAGCGATACGGAGTTATAAATACAGGAGGCGATTTCGCCGATTACTAAGCCTATGACAGCCAGCTCGCAGGTAACCTTACCGTCACCGTTACCGGCGTAGATAGCGAGGAGATAGACGATGATCACACGGACAACCTGCTCCAGCAGCTGAGTTGTAGCAGGGACACCAGCCTTTTTCAATCCATAATAATAACCGTTGATACAGGCGGTTATTCCGCAAAAGGGAAAGACAGTAGCCAAAATACGAAGGGAATCTGCACTTCTTTTTTCTAATAAAAAACGTGAAGCAATAAAGTCAGCGTTAAAATACACTAATATAGAAAGGATAAAAGCCGATGTGACAGAAAGAATCAGTCCCATACGAAGAATTTTATTTACATTACGTGCGTTTTTCCGGCCAAGCTCTGCCGCAACCAAACGAGAAATAGAAGTCTGAATTCCTGTAGCATAGATCGTAAAGCAGATTCCATAGACGGGGAAGATCAACTGGTAGATACCCAGCAGCTCGGCACCCATGGTATTGGACAGATAAATCCGGTAGAAGAAGCCGATAAATCTTGTGATGAAGCCCGCAATAGTCAGGATCAGGGTGCCCCTGAGGATATTACTCCGCTTCATCTGTTTTATCTGCCCGGCGGTCAGTTCTTTCTTGTTCATAAACAGGTTCCTTCGCAGTTCTTTTCTATGTATATATATTTGGAAAAGCGGTAAGATATGTTACAAGCATTCTCATTGAAGAAAGAAGAATCCAAATACAATTTCATTTGTGATTTTTATCACAGAAAATTTTAGCAGGAAGTGATATAAATATGATTGACAACGTAAGTAAGGAGTGTTATGCTAATAACCGAGTAAATTAATAGGAATTAAATTAATAGGAATTAAAATACTCGGAATTGTTAATAATAGATCGAACATGATCGGTACATATATCCGAGGATGAATAAAAAAGCCATGGTATCATGGCAGTAAGCAGAGGTGAAAGACATGAAGCTGTCTACCAAGGGCAGATATGGTCTTAGAGCTGTACTGGATCTTGCGGTACATGCGGATGATGAGGCCGTTGCATTAAGCCAGATTGCAGAGCGTCAGCAGATATCGATGAACTATCTGGAGCAGTTAATAGCGAAGCTGAAAAAGGCAGGGATCGTAACCGGTATCCGAGGAGCACAGGGTGGTTACAGGTTGGCCAGACCGGCGGAGGAGGTATCGGTAGGAGATATCCTTCGGGCTTTGGAGGGAGACTTAAACCCGGTGGACTGTTCGGAGGTCAACAGCGATAGTATATGCAATCACTCAGATTCCTGTGTAACAAAATATGTCTGGAAGCGTATTAGTGATAGTATAAATGAGGCTGTGGATGGAATAAAGCTTTCTGAACTGGTTAATGAGAGCAAAAAGGTACAGACTGGAATGAATGCCACAGATACAAAAGCAAAACAGTCATGTGGTAAATAATATTCTATATCAGGAGATGACAACATGGAAAAGAAAATTTATTTGGATAATGCGGCAACAACCAAGACCAGACCCGAAGTAGTGGAGGCTATGCTTCCTTACTTTACCGACTTATTTGGAAATCCTTCCAGTGTGTATGAATTTGCTACCCAGAACAAAAAGGCAGTGGATGAAGCAAGGGGGACAATCGCAAAGGCACTCGGAGCCGAAAATAATGAAATTTATTTTACCGGAAGCGGCACAGAAGCAGACAATTGGGCACTGAAAGCAACCATTGATGCTTATGCATCAAAGGGAAACCATATCATAACCTCAAAAATTGAACATCATGCGATACTGCATACCTGCGAATACTTGGAAAAACACGGTGTGGAAGTAACCTATGTGGATGTGGACGAGAACGGTATCCTCAAGCTGGATCAGCTGGAGAAAGCAATCCGTCCGACCACTGTACTCATCTCTGTTATGTTTGCCAATAATGAGATCGGTACACTTCAGCCTATCAAAGAGATCGGAGCCATAGCAAAGAAGCATAATATCTTATTCCATACGGATGCAGTACAAGCTTTCTGCCAATTACCGATCGATGTGAATGAAATGAACATTGACATGCTGAGTGCCAGTGCACACAAGCTGAACGGTCCCAAGGGAATTGGCTTCCTCTATATCCGAAAGGGAGTAAAGATTCGTTCCTTTATCCAAGGAGGCGGACAGGAACGCCAGAGACGTGCGGGTACAGAGAATGTCCCTGGTATTGTTGGTTTCGGAAAGGCTGTTGAGATTGCACAGGCAACCATTCAGGAACGTGCTGAGAAGGAGAAGAAGCTTCGTGACTTATTGATGAAGCGTGTCATGGATGAAGTTCCTTTTGTTCGTGTGAACGGGGATAAGACAAGAAGACTTCCGAACAATGCAAACTTCAGCTTCCAATTCATAGAGGGTGAATCCTTGCTGATTATGCTTGATATGAATAACATCTGCGGTTCCAGCGGTTCCGCCTGCACCTCCGGTTCCTTAGATCCGTCCCATGTGCTGTTGGCCATTGGGCTGCCTCATGAAATAGCTCACGGTTCCTTAAGACTTACTGTAAATGACGAGATTACGGAGGACGAGATCAATTATACGGTGGATAGGATAAAGGAGATCGTTGAAAAGCTCAGGAAGATGTCTCCGTTGTATGAGGATTTCATGAAAAAGAGATAGGAAATATAATCATTACATGAGAATAGCAAATAATGAATTACGATAAAATTGGAGGAAAGCATATGTATACAGAGAAAGTTATGGACCATTTTACCAACCCCAGAAATGTGGGTGAGATAGAGAATGCCAGCGGTGTTGGTACCGTGGGTAATGCTAAGTGCGGAGATATCATGCGGATTTACCTTGATATCGATGAAAGCGGTGTCATCCAGGATGTAAAATTCAAGACCTTTGGCTGCGGAGCTGCAGTTGCGACCAGCAGTATGGCAACAGAGCTGGTCAAGGGTAAGTTGGTGCAGGAGGCTTTGCAGATTACCAATAAGGCTGTCATGGAAGCCTTGGATGGTCTGCCGCCGGTTAAGGTTCACTGCTCCCTGCTGGCAGAGGAAGCAATCCATGCAGCACTCTGGGACTATGCAGAAAAGCAGGGCATCGTAATTGAAGGACTGCAGAAGCCGAAATCTGATATCCACGAAGGGGAAGAAGAAAACGAGTATTAATTTTTCTGAAGCATCCGATCGTTACCCCGGGGTATCTCAGGATTAATTAATGCGGAAGGCCTTAAGGGTTACGTAATATTCTAAGGATTATTTGGAGGATGGCATGGAGAAAGTTGTTGTTGGCATGTCGGGAGGGGTAGACTCCTCCGTAGCGGCATACCTTTTAAAAAAGCAGGGTTATGATGTAATCGGTGTCACCATGCAGATCTGGCAGGATGAGGATGTCTGCTCTATCGAGGAAAATGGCGGCTGCTGCGGTCTAAGTGCGGTAGAGGATGCCAGGAGAGTTGCCTCCGTTCTGGACATTCCGTATTATGTGATGAATTTTAAGAAAGAATTCCGTGAAAATGTCATCGACTACTTCGTAGCGGAATACCTGCAGGCCAGGACGCCAAACCCCTGTATTGCCTGTAACCGGTACGTCAAATGGGAAGCATTGCTCAAAAGGTCTCTGGATATCGGAGCGTCCTATATCGCAACGGGACATTATGCGAGTATTGAGAAACTCTCTAATGGAAGATATACAATTAAAAAATCGGTAACCAGGGCAAAGGATCAGACCTATGCACTGTACAATCTGACACAACACCAGCTGGCACATACTCTGATGCCTGTCGGAGCCTATGCGAAAGAGGAGATCCGTGAGCTCGCCAGAGAATTGAAGCTCCCGGTAGCGAATAAACCCGACAGCCAGGAGATCTGCTTCGTACCGGACAATGATTATGCCGGATTCATCTCAGGATATCTGGAGGAGAAGGGGCGTATCGGCAAGGAGAACAGTGCTTCCGACAAGAACGGATATCAGGGCCTTTTGCCGGGCAACTATATCAGTACTACCGGAGAGATTCTTGGAAGACACCAAGGGATGATTCATTATACCGTCGGTCAGCGGAAGGGACTGGGAATCGCCATGGGACAGCCGGTATTTGTCCTTGAGCTGCGGCCCGAGACGAATGAGGTGGTTCTTGGAACCGGGAACGAGGTTTTCTCCGATCGGTTGACAGCCAATCACCTGAATTTCATGGCCATCGAGGATCTGGACGGAGAGCTTGAAGTGGAAGCTAAAATCAGATACAGCCATCAGGGTGCACGCTGCATAATCAAGAGAACCGGGTTAGATGAGGTACTCTGCACCTTTGAGGAACCCCAGCGAGCAATCACGCCCGGACAGGCAGTGGTATTCTATCAGGGGGATTATGTCGTCGGAGGCGGAACCATCCTGAAATAAAATTATAAAAACATAAATTGCTTATCACATCATTTTGTTTATATAAAGCCCATTGAAATACTTCTTTAAAGTAAAAAGCGCTACTCAGAAAGCAAACAGCAATCTGCGAAGCGCTTTTTATTTGTTAACAAACGGATATATGATCTTACCTACAATTTTTCATAGATCGGTTCACGATTCCGGAAGGTGGCATAGTACTTGAAGCCCAGCTCTTTTAAGAATTCCGGGATCAATTGGAAATCATAACAAAGATGCTCCGGTTTATGGGCATCCGATCCGATGGTAATCAGTTCTCCTCCCAGTTCCCGATAGCGCTTCAGCACTGCTGCCTTCGGATGGGCGTAGCCTAATCCGTATTTCAGACCGGCCGTATTAACTTCAATTCCCTTACCGCATTCCAAAATGGTAGTCAGGACTTCATTCAGAAGCTCCCGATATTCATCATAAGAATAGTCTGTCTTTTTCCCGTCAGGGGTTGGAACATAACGGATGATATAGTCCAGATGACCATAGACCTGAAAAAGTGATTGGAACCTCCTGCAATTATCAATAATCGTCCGAAAATAAGCCCGGATCCCTTCCTCCTTCGTACGGTGCTCCCAGAATAGCGGGAAGTAGGGGTCCACATAATCCACTACATGAGAAGATCCAATGGCAAAATCAAAGGTATAGTCCCTCATCAGCTTCTGAAACTCCTCCAGGACCTGAGGCTGTAATCCTAGCTCTATTCCGGTAAGTATCTCAATCCTATCCCTATATTGTTCCTTTAATAATTGAAGCTTCTTTGTATAGGGTTCGGGATCAAAGACAAAGCTGATATCCCCCTTATGCGGATAGTCGTAATCCATATGGTCGGTAAAGCATATTCTTTTTAAACCAAGCTCAATCGCCTTTTCAATCATTGATTCCATCGGAGCCTGCGAATCTCCTGAAAAATCAGAATGAACATGATAATCTGCGATAATCATAAACTTTTCTCCTTATCCTTGAAGTAATCCTTATTCCACCTGTACAATACCGCTGATATCCGTGGAGGATACCATGGAATAATTTGTATAATATACAACAAAGCCAGGCTTTCCACCCGCCGGCTTTTTTACATTCTTCTTCAGGGTATAATCAATCTCTACCTTGTCTGCACCTCTGCCGCTGGAATAATAGGCGGCCAATCTAGCGGCCTCCTCAAAGGTTCGATCGGGAAGCTCAGCACCGCCACATTTTACGATTACATGGGAGCCGGCCATCTTCTTTGCATGGAACCACCAATCGCCGCCCTCCGCGAACTGGAAGGTAAGCTCATCATTCCGAAAATTATTCTTTCCAACATAAATGTGATATCCATCGGAAGAAATATAGTGAAAGGGTTTGCTTTTTGAGGCGGTCCTTTTTGCTACAGCTTTTTTCTCGAGCTTTTTGTTACCGCTGGTAAAGCGTCTCCTGATATAGCCGTATTCTGTCAGCTCCTGCTTCAAAGCCGTTAAGTCAGCCTCCTCCAGAGCAATGTCTAAGGAGGTGCGGATTGATTCGAGATGCTCCAATTCCTCCCTTGTATCTGCCAGCTGTGTGTTCAAAGCATCAAAGGTACGCTTCAGCTTACTGTATTTTTCGAAATACTGTTTGGCATTCTCCATCGGAGAGATGGTCGGATCCAGAGGAATACTGATTTCTTCATTATCATAATAATTCAGGGCATTCAGTACCTTGGCACCCGGCTCCAGCTCATAGCCGTAGGCTGTGATCAATTCGCCGTATACCTTGAATTTATCGCGCTTTTCCGTATCCTGAAGTTGCTTCAGCTGCAGATCGTATTTCTTACTGGCACGGTCTATCGCGTTGGAGACAATTTTCCTCAAATCTGCTGATTTCTGCCGTATTCTCGCAGCAGAATTTTTAGAGGCGTAGAAGGCTTCCAGCAGATCGGAGATACTGTCAAAGGTCTGGACCTCATGATCCTTATAGCAGGAAAGCTCAAGGCTGGAGAACTCCACAGGTACTCCGTCCTTCGCCACGATATTCGGATGGAAGCTTCCGTTTTTGACCTCTTCCATCAGCCGGTCAAAGATCCGGTACAGATGAAGTCCGATATCCTCGCTGAAGGCTTCGGGATAATCCCCTGCATCGATGGAGGACCTGCAGCATATCTCATTGGCGATTAAAGGACTGATTCCGGTCAGACTGCTGTACAAGGCTTTTCCGATGGGCATCGTCTTCTTTAATACACCGGAGCGGAAGGCATCATAGTCTATTGTAAGCGGATCCAGCTTATCTGCAGTCTGCGGTATAAAATAATCCCTTCCGGGAAGTACCTCACGAACCGAGCTGATGAACTGATTTACCCTTTTGATACTGTCCAGGATGACCATATTATCATCACAGAAGATGATATTGCTATGCTTTCCCATTAATTCAATGATCAGATATTTGATACAAAGGTCACCCATTTCATTTAGGTGCTCCAATTTAAAATTCACGATACGTTCGAGCCCTGGTTGGGAAATATCAAGAATTCTTGCCCCGTTTAGGTGCTTACGTAGCAGCATACAGAAATTAGGCGCAGTCAACGGACTGGGCTTCGTGTTATCCGTAAGATAGATCAGTGGAAGTCCGGCTCCTGCTGAAAGCAGCAGCTTATATTGCTCTTTTTCCTGACCCTTGATAGTCAGGATCAGCTCGTCCTTCTCAGGCTGAGCTATTTTATTGATTCTGCCATTCAGCAGGACTGTACGAAGTTCCTTTATTACATTAGCGATCACAATGCCGTCAAAAGCCATACTATCAAAATCTCCTTCTAAAAATGCTTTCACTTTTCCGGTTTCACGTAAAAAATGTTAATATAACAGAATGATAAGGTTAAGGATAACGTGGCCGGGTTTTGGTTATAATCATGAATTATAACATACTGGAAAAGAAATGAATACCTTTTTTCCAAGAATAGTCTTCCATTTCATCCGGATAGTATAACCTTGGGATATGACAGTTATATAAAAATACTATACCAGATTTGGAATTTATTTTAATATTCTATTGAATTAAAGCGGGAAAGTGTATATAATGAAAAAAGCAAATACAAAGGCGCATTTGTCTATTTTTATGCGCCTTTTTTTTGTAATTTTATTTAATCAAAGGAGATTAAATTATATGGGATACGTTGATGAGGTAATTGAATTGGTGGTTAAGAAAAACCCCGCAGAACCCGAATTCCATCAAGCAGTTAAGGAGGTTCTGGAATCCTTAAGAGCAGTAGTTGATGCGAATGAGGAGAAGTTCAGAAGAGAAGCGCTTCTTGAGAGACTTGTTGAGCCCGACAGACAGATTAAGTTCAGAGTACCGTGGGTAGATGACAACGGTAAGGTACAGGTTAACAC
>JAEZLY010000054.1 GCA_023414985.1 Bacillota bacterium
TTAAGAGTTACAGTCATAGTATATGAGTTTTATAAAATAATACACAGACAAAGGAAGAATTAAATCTGGAAATGTAGGAAATTGTTCCGAAATAAAAGTTATATTTAAATTTAATATATAAAATTAAGCTTCTGACCGCTCTGCAAGGGATTGATATTGCCTATGCTTCGCTACACTCTTATAGGCAGGACGAATAATCTTACCGGCATTCGTCAGCTCCTCAAGTCGATGTGCACTCCAGCCCGCAATTCTTGCAATGGCAAAAATCGGCGTATAAAGCTCTTTGGGAAGACCAAGCATATGATATACAAAGCCGCTGTAGAAATCCACATTTGCGCTGACGCCCTTATACATCTTTCTCTCCCTGGAAATTACTTCGGGAGCGAGTCGCTCTACCATTTCATACAGACCGAACTCTTTTAGTAATCCTTTCTCCTCAGACAGACTTCTGACATATTGTTTCAGTACATTAGCTCTCGGATCGGAGATGGAATAGACTGCATGACCCATTCCATAAATCAGACCGGATTTGTCAAATGCTCTTTTCTCAAGCAGTGCAAGAAGGTAAGCACCGATTTCTTCTTCATCTCCCCAATCTTTGATATTCTCCTTCATATCATCGAACATCTGCATTACCTTGATATTAGCTCCGCCGTGCTTCGGTCCCTTTAAGGAACCCAGAGAAGCTGCGACGGAGGAATAAGTATCGGTTCCTGAGGAGGTTACTACATGGGTCGTAAAGGTTGAATTATTTCCGCCTCCATGCTCTGCATGGAGAACCAATGCAACATCTAGAATCTTTGCTTCGAGCTCCGTATACTGCATGTCGGGTCTGAGCATATATAAAATATTCTCCGCAGTAGAAAGACCTTCCTTCGGAGGATGGATAACAAGACTTTTTCCGAAATGGTAATGGCTGTAGGCCTGATAACCATATACGGACAACAGCGGAAATACTGCAATCAGCTGCAGACTCTGACGTAAAACATTCTCTATAGATATGTCTTCTGCTTTTTCATCGTAGGAGTATAAGGTAAGGACGCTTCTCGCCAGAGTATTCATCATATCCTTGCTGGGAGCTTTCATAATGATATCCCGTACAAAGCTTGGCGGAAGCTCTCTGTAGTTTTCCAAAAGACGTTTGAAGTCTTCCAGCTTTTCTTTTGCAGGCAGATTACCGAATAACAGCAGATAGGTTACTTCTTCAAAACCGAAACGGTTCTCTTGCATAAAACCCTGAATGATTTCTTCCACATCGACACCGCGATAATAAAGCTTACCTTCACATGGAATATAGTCATTGTCCACCAATGTGTAAGATATTATTTCACAGATTTCCGTCAAACCGGTCAGTACACCCTTACCGCTAATGTCTCTTAAGCCGCGCTTCACATCATATTTTGCGTATAATTCAGGGTCAATCACCGTGTTTTTCCTGCAAAGCTCAGCAAGTTCCATCAATTCAGGCGTAATATCAGTATACTTGTTCATATTACCATCTCCTTTCATACGTGGCTTCATTATCGTAAGCGCGCTGAGCCTGCTCCTAAGATAACTGTCACCGGAATTAAAAAAGCTACGTTATCATTGTACCATAGACACCCCTCTTTTGAAAACCGTAATCCAGCATTTACCAGAAATAATTAATAAAGCCGCTGTCTGCTTCCTGAACAATAGGATCCAAACTGCGGCTTATGCTTATTTTCCGAAAAAAGTCTATTGAATAGTTTTATAATAGATTGCCTGTGCATTCGCAGTATTCCCTGCTTCATCCGAAGCAGCATAGCTGATCAGATAATTACCTTCAGGGGTCTCACTGATTGTAACCTGGATATTCTCCGGAGCCATGGCAGTATAATTGTCTGTGACCGATATACCTGCTAAGGCTGTATTGATATCTGGAACCTGGTCAGGAGCCAGCTGGCGATCCGCTACTCCCATTATTGTCGGAAGGATACGATCCACATGAACCATCGACTGCTGTTCAACCTCTTTCTCTCCCAGTTTCAGGCTGTAAATCAGGCGGTATTCATCCTCCGTAACCATTTCCACCCTGACTTTGATCAGATTTTTCTTTAGCTTAATCTCCTGGCAATAGGCATCTACACCGGTCAATGCGAACTTTTTATTGAGGCTGACCTCCAATCCTACAACTCTGTCACTAATCCCCGTGAACACCGGAGTCTCCGGACATTCTCCTACCGTAAAGGTTGCCACCTTCATCTTGAACCTGCCCACTTCATCCTCTACATAATATGTAACCTTATATTCTCCGGGTATCAACGTATCTACCTTACCCTCAATCTCCATTCTTGAAGTAAGGTCTTTCCCTGTTGCGGATTTTGCAGTGATACCCTTTGTAACATCTACCGTACTTCCCCAAGCTATCTCCGTATCCTTGACACCATATAATTGCGGGATATCTGCAAGATAAGGATTCCTGGAGTCCGGATCTGTCGGGTCCCAGCCTACACCACGCTTTGCTTTCACGGTATCCGGCTTACCTAACGGTCCGGGCGATGTCTTATCATCAAAGATTACTACCGTTGTGCCGGTAGTACAATTATCATAAATCCATTTCGCATCTGCAACACTCAGAC
>JAEZLY010000106.1 GCA_023414985.1 Bacillota bacterium
ATTAATAAAATGATTAATAAAATGATTAATTGACTGATTAATGATTACGATACTGTTGAAATAGGATTACGGAAGAGATTAGATATGGAGGTCATGAATTATGTATGGAAGAGAATTTTTAAAGGATAAGAAAAGAATTGTCATAAAGATAGGTTCCTCCTCATTGACTCATCCTGAGACAGGAAGCTTAAATCTTGATAAGATGGAGCGGTTGGTCAGAATTCTGACTGATTTGCGCAACCAGGGCAAGGATGTGATTCTGGTGACCTCCGGAGCAATTGCTGTCGGTAGAAAAGCATTGGGGCTGAACGAGCGTCCCAGAGAACGTTCTGTCAAGCAGGCTTGTGCAGCTGTCGGTCAGGCAAGCCTTATGATGGTTTATCAGAAGCTTTTTGCAGAATATAACCAGACCGCAGCACAAATCCTGATTACAAAATATACAATGATTAATGATATCAGCAGATTCAATGCGAAGAACACCTTTGGTGAATTGTTCCGCATGGGTGTCATTCCGGTTGTTAATGAAAACGATACAGTATCCACCGAAGAGCTGGATTTGGATTTCGGAGATAATGATACCCTTTCCGCTATTGTTACCGCGTTGGTAGAGGGAGATCTTCTGATTCTATTATCCGATATTGAAGGCTTATATACGGATGATCCCCATAAAAATAAGGATGCAAAGCTGATTTCCTGTGTGGCCCGGATTGACGATCACCTGATGGAAATGGCAAAGGATTCTTCCAGCAGTGTCGGAACCGGCGGAATGGCTACCAAGGTATCTGCTGCAAAGTTAGCAACAGCTTCCGGTGCAGATATGGTCATAACCAATGGGGATAATGTTAGAAACATTAATCTGATCATGGAAGGGAAGGAAGTCGGTACCTTATTCCCGGCAGATAAAAAACTTGATTTTAATATTATGGATTACATAACATCCAAACAATATCAGAAATAGAAAGGTCTTATCGATGGAAAGTACAAGAATTGACAGAATCAATGAATTATACCATAAATCCCAGCAGGAAGGGCTCACTGAGAAGGAAAAACAGGAGCAGGAGTTACTGCGCAAGGAATATATAACCGCGGTACGCCAGAACCTTCGGGGAACCCTGGAAAAGGTATCCTTCGTGAATCCGGACGGTTCGGTCACGAAAGCTTCAGATAGTAAAAAGCAGTAATTTAATCAAATCATAATTTACTTCTAAAGTATTGATAAAGAATAAGGTGTAGAATATGACAAAGGAACAGATCCGCAATGAAATGAAGAAAAAGCGAGGCGAACTGAAGGCAGACGAACGGCTGCAAAAAGACCGGGCGATGCTTGCTGCCTTTCAAACCTTGCGGGAATATCAGGAATGCGATAGTTTATTTGCTTACGTATCCTTTGGTACTGAGCCGGATACACATGTACTGATCGATCATGCAGTCAAGGACGGGAAGAAGGTTTATGTCCCGCGGGTGGAAGGCCCTGACATGGAATTTTACCGAATTACTGCCCTGGAGGGCTTTATGGTAAGCAGCTTCGGAATTTCGGAGCCTCTTCCGGAAGCAGCGGAACGATATCAAAGGACCGGTAGCAGACAGCTGATGCTCCTTCCGGGTCTGGCCTTTGATCAGTACGGCGGAAGAATTGGCTTCGGAGCCGGATATTTTGACAAATACCTGGTGGGTTTTCCGCCTGAACAGTTTTGTAAGGTGGCTCTGGCCTATGATTTTCAGATTTTTGAGAAGCTGGAAACAGAAGCTCATGATATCGGAACAGACATTATCATAACACCGAGTAAGACAATATACTGTACAGCAAGATAGCATGAGGGTGAGGAGAACTCCTCCCAATATTATTTTACTTTAATTTTTATTCAATGAGGGCGAGGAGAACTCCTCCCCTATATAAACTACATTAATCTCTATTCAATGAGGGGGAGGAGCTATATGAATTATCTGGAACAGCTTGGAACGAATGCGAAGAAAGCATCAACAGTATTAGGTCTGATGGGCCAGGAGGAAAAAAACAAAGCACTGAAGGCCTGTGCACAGGCATTACTCGATGCAGAAGAGGAGATTCTTGCCGCAAATGAAATTGATGTAAAGGCTGCCATTAGTAACGGAGTAAAAAGCTCATTAATTGACCGTTTGAGATTATCGAAGGAACGTCTTGCTTCTATGGCAGACGGCTTGAAGGATGTCGCTGCTTTACCTGACCCCATCGGTGAGGTCCTGTCCATGACCGTACGTCCCAACGGACTGAATATCGGTCAGAAGGTTGTGCCCCTCGGAGTAATCGGTATCATCTACGAATCGAGACCTAATGTCACAGCGGATGCCTTCGGTTTATGCTTTAAGACCGGAAATGCTGTTATCCTTAGAGGCGGTAGCGATGCCATTCATTCCAATCAGGCAATCGTTAAGGCTCTGAGAGTAGGGCTGAAGGCTGTCGGCAGCAATGAAGACGGACTGCAGCTGATCGAGGACACTTCAAGAGAGGTCGCAAGAGAATTTATGCGGCTCAATGAATACATTGATGTGTTAATTCCGAGAGGTGGTGCAGGTTTAATCAAAACAGTCGTAGAGAGCAGTACTGTTCCGGTTATTGAGACAGGTACCGGTAACTGCCATGTCTATGTAGATGAATATGCGGATCTTACCATGGCGCTGGATATCATTGATAATGCCAAGACACAGAGATTGGGCGTATGTAATACCTGCGAATCTCTCGTAATCCATGAGAAGGTCAGTAAGGAATTTATCCCTATGCTGTACGACAGGCTCCATGCCAAGGAGATTGAGATCCGTGCCGACGAACGGGGCTGCACCATTGCCAAGGGCTGCGTACCTGCCACTGAGGAGGATTATAAGACAGAATATTTGGATAAAATCATCTCCTTAAAGGTAGTTGACAGCATGGAAGAAGCAATCGCTCATATCAATTATTACAGTACCAAACATTCGGAAGCAATCGTTACCAAGGACTATGACCATGCTATGAAATTCCTGAATGAGATTGATTCTGCAGCGGTATATGTAAATGCCTCCACCAGATTTACCGACGGCTATGAATTCGGCTTCGGAGCAGAAATCGGAATCAGCACTCAGAAGCTGCATGCAAGAGGACCTATGGGGCTGAAGGCCTTGACAACGACGAAGTATATTATCTTCGGCAACGGACAACTCAGAAAATAGAAGTATTGTTGTAATACACCTCTTAATAAGTAAGGAAAAATATTTAATAAGAGCTATTTCAAGAATGAAAGGGAAAAGGAAAAGGGAATGGAAGAAAAAAAGATATATGATTTTCCTTCGGGGAACGGCTTCGGCAGCTTTATGAAGCGTTTTGGGAAAATTATCGGTGTTCTGATCATCATTGCAGTCATTGTGATTCTGGCTTTTGGCTCCTTCTTTACAATTAAGGAACAGGAGCAGGCAGTCGTGACCACCTTCGGTCAAGCAAAGACCATCAGCACAGCCGGATTGCATTTTAAAATTCCTTTTGTACAGAGAGTACAGAAGGTTGATACGACAATCCAGGGTTTTTCAATTGGTTATAATATGGATACCAACGAGAAGATTGAGCTGGAATCTATGATGATCACCAATGATTTTAACTTTGTAAATGTTGATTTCTTCGTGGAATACAAGGTTTCTGATCCTGTAAAAGCACTGTATGCTTCGGAAGAACCTGTAACCATACTGAAAAATATTGCACAGAGCAGCATCCGTATGGTAATCGGCAGCTATTCAGTAGACAGTGTCATTACCAACGGTAAGAATGAAATTCAATCCGCAATTAAGGAATCCATCCTGCAGAAGCTGAGCAAACAGGACATCGGTATCCAGCTGGTAAATATCTCGATCCAGGATGCGGAGCCCCCGACAGATCAGGTTATGGAAGCATTTAAATCTGTGGAAACTGCAAAGCAGGGAAAAGAAACTGCAGTGAATAATGCCAACAAATATCGTAACGAGGAGTTACCCAAGGCAGATGCCAAGGTCGATCAGATTCTGCAGGAGGCTGAAACCAAGAAGACACAGAGAATCAATGAAGCAAATGCAGAGGTAGCAAAATTCAACGAAATGTTTGCCGAATACATGAAGAACCCTACGATAACGAAGCAACGAATGTTCTATGAGACAATGGAGGATGTACTTCCTTCCCTGAAGGTAATCATCGACAGCGGTGATAATGGAGTTTCAAAGCTTCTGCCTTTGGACAGCTTACTGGAAGGAGGCACGAAGTAATGAAAAAAGGAAAAAAGATTACAGGAATTTTATCCATCATAGTAGTGATCGC
>JAEZLY010000159.1 GCA_023414985.1 Bacillota bacterium
GCGGTAGGCTAGGAAGCAGTAATACAGATCATAGAATCAAATAAGATTGACCAAAAAGGTATATCACTTGGATATACGTTTTAGTCAATCTTATTCTATAAATCTTCTACCCTCTCGCTTCCCCAACTTCTTCCTCTGGGTAATACCTTCTCCAGTACTAACCTTTTCAAGAGTATCAAATTTTAGTGATATTGTCAATGGTTTTTCTATTTTTTCGTAAATTTTCTGTAACAATCTACTAACATATCGATTCATTCCGTAATAAATATAAGCACATTCCACATAAGCTACTACATATTGAACCCTATTCTTTGACCATACAATATGCAGAAATTACCAAAATGGCTTTTATCCGTTCACAAGCAGCTTTCTTTTATTATGGTTTCTTGTGAAAGGCACATTCCGTGTCGCTTTGTCAGCTCCTATATCCCTTCGGATACTTGCTTTGCCATCGGTAAGAATCCTCACACATCTTATCGATCCCTCGCTCTGCCTTCCATCCAAGCTCCTGCCATGCCTTTGAAGGATCCGCATAGCATACCGCGATATCTCCGGGTCTTCTGGGTGCTATGACATAAGGCAGCTTCCTGCCGCAGGCTTTTTCATAGTTATGGATAATCTCAAGTACACTATAACCGGCGCCGGTGCCAAGATTATAGACAACAAGGCCCGGACTTGTAGTAAGCTTTTCAATCGCTTTGATATGCCCGAGTGCCAGATCCACCACATGGATATAATCACGTACTCCGGTTCCGTCAGGAGTATCATAATCATTGCCGAAGACATTAATTCTCTCCAGCTCCCCGGTCGCAACCTTGGCTACATAGGGTACCAGATTGTTCGGAATGCCGTTCGGATCCTCGCCGATTTCTCCGCTCTCATGGGCTCCGATCGGGTTGAAGTATCTGAGTATTGCAATATTCCAGGTAGGGTCCGATTTATACAAATCTCCCAACATCTCCTCTATCATCAGCTTAGTCCGGCCATAAGGATTGGTTACGGACAAGGGGAATTCCTCTGTTACCGGTACTGTCTCAGGATCACCGTATACTGTTGCAGAGGAAGAGAATACAAAATTCTTCACATTATATTCCTGCATGACTTCGAGGAGTGTAATTGTCCCACCCATGTTGTTATGGTAATAGGATAACGGAATCAGACAGGATTCTCCGACAGCCTTTAAGCCGGCAAAATGAATGACTGCATCCGGTTTTTCTGTAGCAAATACTTTTCGAAGCTCATCCCGTTCCAATATGCTTAACTCATAAAAGCTTATACTCTTGCCGGTGAGTCTCTCAACGCGACGCACTGCTTCCATACTGGAATTACATAGATTATCTACCGCCACGACCTCATAGCCTGCATTCAAAAGCTCCAGATTTGTATGACTGGCAATGTATCCGGCACCGCCTGTGATTAATATTTTCATTCAAAGCATCTCCTTTTTATCTGTCTTTTCCCATTGTATCCTATTTTATCCATTTTGCAAACATAATCTTAACATTTTACAGTAAATGGTATTTTTTCCAGTATTTCATACATTTCTTTCCCGTTGTCCTATGCTAGAATCGTATTAGACAACTTATCAACAAGGACCATTTACATAAAGGAAAACTCGATGCTCAAATTCTTATCCTCAAAAAAAGTCCGCCTGATCGGCGGTCTTATCCTCTTCGGAGGTTTCTATGCCTTTCATTTCAGAAAAATCGACAATTCAGAACTGGAAGCCTCAATAGCCAGGAATCTTACTGTTGCACCTACCAGTGCACCTGTGACAGCAGCACCGGAAGAATTTCCGGAAGATGCTTTACTTGTCAGAGGTTCTGCTCTTTGTATCGGTGACAGCTCGGATCAGGTAACGAAGGCACTCGGTACCCCCGGTCGTATCGACGCCACAGAAAACGATTACGACTATTATGTCTACAACAATGATTATTCCCGTATGGCATTTATTGCTGTAAAGGAAGACAAAGTAATCGGCTTTTATACAGATTCGGAGGATTTCAGCTTTCACCATATCCGCTATGGTGATACCATCAGTCAGATTAACAGTACCCTTGGAAAGAATTATACGGAGGCTGCTGTGCTCACCTACGAGACCGATGCCTATACAGCTATGATCCTGATGGATCAGCTGGACAAACATACCGTTACCGGTATCTTTGTCCTCGCCAAGGATGGGAAGGACTCAGGCTCCGAAGATAAGCCTAAGCAATATACCGATATTGTCGTAAATAATATTGAGCAGATGTCATACGACCTTGCGAACTCTGTTCGCAGACACCATGGTCTGTCGGCCCTTTCCTGGTCTTCTTCCGCAGGTATCGCTGCCAGAAAACACAGTGAAGCCATGGCTTCCAAAGATTTCTTCGGTCATGTCGATCCGGAGCTTAGAACACCCGGAGGGCGATTATTTGCCGAAGGCATCGGCTATAGTGACTACGCCGAAAATATCATCGGTGGCTATGATGATGCCATCCTGTCCAGCCATGCTTTCTATAATTCCGCTAAGCAACGCCGGAATATCCTATCCTCCGATTACCGTTATATGGGGGTTGGCTTCGCCTATGATGAAAAAAGTAAATATAAAACCTATTATACTCAAATTTTCTATCGCTGAGGATAGTACTTGCATTCCCGTATAAAATCATATATCCTAACAGTAGAATGTTTACTAGGATGTGATGCATAAGCGATGGATAAGCAGCTGTTTCTGCAGGCTTGTGATGAAATTATCGGACAGCAGCAGGGGTTAAATGGGATTGGTACCCTCGGCGAAAAGACGGTTCATTCCGTATTAAAATATTATCTGTCTCCGGAGCTCCTTAACCATGAAATCAGGGTAGGGGGCTTTGTTGCCGATATCTGCACCGGCAATGAGATCATTGAGATACAGACGCGTAATTTTGATAAACTCCGCCGTAAGCTTCAAGCTTTTCTCGCCTTTGCACCGGTTACGGTAGTTTATCCCATCCCCAGTACCAAATGGATTCGGTGGGTTAATCCACAGACCGGTGAGGTCAGTCCACCCAGAAAATCCCCGAAACAGGGCAAGGCTTACAGTATCTTCCCTGAATTGTATAAGATAAAGGATTATCTGGTTAATCCCAATCTACGGCTGAAAATTGTCCTGATCAACCTGGAGGAATACCGCCTTTTAAATGGTTGGAGTGAAGACGGGAAGAAAGGTTCTACCCGAAGTGACAGGATTCCGACAGAGCTGATTGACGAGCTGATCATTGACGGAATAGAGGGATATCAGCAGCTCATTCCGGAGCAGCTGGCGGAGGATTTTACAGTAAAGGACTATAAGAAGGCTACCGGTGTTACCATAAAGGTATCTCAGGTTGCTCTCCACGTTCTGAACTATGTGGGTGCGATCGAAAAGGTTGGAAAAAAAGGGCGTTCCTTTGTCTACCGCAGAGCCTCATGATACGATTTGAATACGCAGCTTCTGCGTAAACTATGATAAAAGAATTACAGAGATATGGAGGTAAGAATATGAGTGAAGAAATCAAAGAGATGAATGAAAACACGGCAGGATTGCCGGAACAGGAAGTAGAATCTCCCGCTCCCGAGATTATCCCTTCCATGGATGAGTTTAAGGAGGAGATCGCTCGCTCCTTTAAGAAGATACAGGAAGGCGACATCCTGCAGGGAACCGTGATCGGAATCTCCGAGTCAGAAGTAATCCTTGATCTCGGTTATTACACTGAGGGTGTAATTAAGCTGGAGGAATTAAGTAATGATCCCGGCTTCTCCATTAAAGCAGATGTGATACTTGGTGAAACTATCTCTGCTACAGTGATCCGCGAGGATGACGGACAAGGTAGCATCCTTCTTTCCAGAAAGCGTGCTGATGATATCCTTGCCTGGGATAAGCTGAAGGAGGACATGAACAGTAAAAAGATACAGCATGTAAAGATCTCACAGGCAGTGAATGCAGGTGTAGTAACTTATTTATATGGCGTTCGCGCTTTTATCCCTGCCTCCCAGTTATCCTTAAATTACGTAGAGGATTTAGAGTCTTGGGTCGGAAAGGAATTGGATGTTGTAGTTATTACAGCTTCACCCGATGATAAGAAGCTTGTGTTGTCCGGCAAAGAAGTAGAAAGAGACCGTGAGCTTAAGGACAAACGCAGCAAGATTTCCCGCCTGCAGACAGGTCTGGTAACTACCGGCGTTGTTGAAAAGATTGCTCCTTATGGTGCTTTTGTTAACATTGGAGAAGGCTTAAGCGGTCTCGTTCACATCTCTCAGATCTGCGGAAGGCGAATCAAGTCCCCGAATGAAGTCATTAAAGAAGGGGAAACCGTAACCGTTAAGATTCTTGAAGTCAAGGAAGGAAAGATCAGCTTGAGTATGAAAGCCGTAGAAGAAAAAGAGGACGTTCTCGATGAGGTAGAGGAAGCTCCTTCCTCCTATTCCAGCGGAGAAGAGGCAACGACCGGACTGGGTGCGCTGCTGAAGAATATCAAGCTCTAAGTTTCAAAAATATAGAGGCTGTTGTTATAATAGAAGTCATATTTCGCGGTTTATATCATCATCCTTCTTTCGATAATTTTTCATTTCTGTCGCACCAGCACTGCCTATTGTATAAACAGGCAGCTGCTGGCAGGTGCATACCTCAATGAAAAATTACTCAAGAAGAACGATGATACTCCCGCGAAATTTACTTTCTCTAAATAACAACAGCCTCTTTTTTATCTTTAAAATGGAATTACTTCTAAAATATATAATATCACAAACGCGATTCCGCTGATCCCGATCAGGTTGAAGATAAAGATAAACCAAAGGAGTGCGTTTGTCTTTTTTACCTTTCCTGATAGCAGCTCCATTTCGGCAGTAAGATCGGTCTGATATTGCTTCATCTGGAAGGAGGTCTGCTTTTGCAGCTCAATCAAAAGCTCACTTAAGCGGTTTACCACATTCTTATCAAGCCCTTCCAGCTTATAATTGGTATCAACCAGAGTGGTAATCAATCCCTCAAACTCAGTCATCGTCTTATTGACCGGGCCCTTATTCATCTCCTCCAGAAGCTCCAGCGCTCTTTCGCCCTGCTCTTTGATATAGGTTAAGTCCAGTGCATACTGAACACTGATCAACTGGCCCTCAACTGACCGTCTTTCATAGCCCTCGATTTTACCGGTGTAATCATTTATCATTCTTCTATAATTCTCCAAGGTCTCACGATATTCGGCCAGCTTATGCTTGTACTGAGCTGCTGTGTCAGGATTATCCTCTTTCTTTTTACCCAGATCCTTTACACCGGGTATTGCAAACGGTAAATTCATATCCTTCTTCGAGGATGCAAAACTGCTGCATCCAATCGCTCCTTTCCCTGATATCCTAAGTATAGCTTGATTATAGCATGATTATCGCAATCCGAACAGTATTCTTTTCTTTCCTGATTTCTCAGTCGGCTTTTTTGATGAATCTGCTTCCGGTGCTGCCGCAGCTTTCTCACTTTCGGCTTTTTCTGTCTCTTCCACAATTGTACCGAAGGTCTCTGCCACTACGGATTTATAGGTACCGATCAGCTCCTCCTGGCAGCCTTCCATACGGTCCCGGCTGAAGCTCTGGATTTCCTCATTCAAGGTCAGCATCTTCTGATCCAGATATGCAACAATATCAGAACATTCCTTCAGCTCCTTACGGATATTCTCCGGTGCATTTCCCTCAAATTTATAATAGATCTTATGCTCCAGGCTTGCCCAGAAATCCATAGCAATGGTACGGATCTGAATCTCAACCTTGGTCTCTACTGTCCGGTCTGTGAGATATACAGGAATGGCAACAATCATATGATAGCTGGTATACCCATTATCCTTAGGGCGCATTATATAGTCCTTTACCTTCATCACCTTAATATCACTCTGCCTAGAGATCAAATCGGCAATCCGATAGATATCAGAAGTAAAGGAACAGATGATTCGTATTCCTGCCACGTCATTCACATAATTAATTATATTATCCACCGTAAGCTCCATATTATTATGACGGAGCTTTTTCGCAATGCTCTGTGGTGATTTTAATCTTGAAGTGATATGTTCAATCGGATTATACTGATTCGCCAGCTTAAATTCATTGTTTAATATTTCAAGTTTTGTATTAATTTCCTTTAACGCTGCATCGTATAAAAGCAGCGCGTTGCTCCACTCCTCAGCCTCATCGTAAAACATGGGGAGATCCATTTCATCACAACCTTTGTATTGTATAGTATGACTAATAATTCCAACAAAACACATTCACATTTTGTTCATTGTTTTCATTATATCATAAAAATATGAACATTTCTTGAAGTTATCAAAACTTAATGAAAAATTAATGTTTCCCTTCTGATAAAGATTTGTAAAAGAATTTTAAAAAATGTGTTGACAATTTAGTTAATTCATGGCTATAATATTGGCAGACTATTACAGAAAGTGAGGTAAAACATATGATCAGCAACATTAAATTCAGAGCTATTGCAATGGATCACAAGTTCATACGGAATTCTTTATATGATATTACCTCATGGATTCAAAAAGCTTAGAACGTACTTTATTCCTGCCCTGTCATGCTGCCTAAGGGAGAATAAGAATACGTCGCTACTTTTAGATTACTATGCCGTGGTATTATCATACCGCGGCTTATTTTTTTGTCTAAAATACAAAAGAAAAGCAGTGATAAGACATCCGATGGAACTAGTCTGGGTTACAATGAAACAAGTTGACGGAATTTAACACAGCAAGCAAAACGAAGAAAGTTGCTTCTTAAATAAAAGACGCTTCCTTCGTCGGATATGAGTCGGGTAGTTCCTGGCACATATTTAAGAGAGCAGTTGAGGGAAACTGCCACCATGTTCATGCTTACGGGAAAAGCGTGATCAGTAAACGTATAAGGCTTGTTGGGAACGGGAGGAAATATGAAGAAAATATCACGTTATATTCTCAGATACTGGTATGCATACGCTGCAGCAATACTCTGCACCGTAATCGCAGTATCCCTGGATATGGCATCCCCGCTGGTAACACAGCGGATCATTGATAATGTAATCGTTGGCAGGGATATGGGCCTGCTGCCGAAATTACTTATCTTTGTATTATGCATCGGTGTCGGAAGATGTATCTTCCAATACCTGAAGGAATTGATCTACGACTTGGTCAGTGCCAGGATTACAGTGAACATCCGAAGGGATCTGTTCAACCATATCCAAAGCCTTTCCTTAAGTTTTTTTGATAAGAATAACACGGGTGAGCTCATGTCCCGTCTGAAGGATGATGTGGATCGAATCTGGGCTGCGCTCGGATATGTAAGCATGTTGATTATTGAAGTTATCATACACACCAGTATCGTCCTCTTCTGTATGTACAGCTTAAGTCCTACGCTGGCCATCCTTCCTACGGTTATTCTGCCTCTCATGGGAGGGCTGGCAGTTCTGATGGAGAAGAAGCTCGGTAAGGTATATGAAGCCATCAGTGAGGAGAATGCCCAGCTGAATACCGTGGCACAGGAGAATCTGTCCGGTGTACGTACCGTTAAGGCTTTCGCACGGGAGAAGCATGAGATTGCCAAGTTCTTATCTCATAATAAGCGTTATTACGAACTGAATATGCAGCAGTCCAAGGTATTTATCAAGCTGTATCCGTATTTTCAGTTCGTAACCAAGCTGCTGCCGATGACAGTCATTATGCTCGGTGGCTACAATGTAATCCAGGGTAATATTACCCTTGGTACTCTGGGTGCTTTTGCAGAGTACTCCACCAACATCGTATGGCCGATGGAAATGCTCGGATGGCTTTCCAATGATTTTGCATCGGCGATCGCATCTGTAAAAAGAATCAGAAAAATATCTGCAGAAAAGCCTGTCATCACTGAGGCCCCGAAGCCCGTCCTGCTGGAGGATGTTAAGGGCAGCATCCGGTTTGAACATGTTTCCTTTTCACTGAGTGAGAAAAGCATTCTTTCAGATATCAGCTTTGAGTTAGCTTCCGGTAAGACCATCGGTATCATGGGTGCGACAGGTACTGGAAAAAGCTCCATCATCAATCTTCTTCAGCGGTTTTATGACACCAGTGAAGGCTCGATTTATCTGGATGGTGTGAATATCAAGGAGCTGACCCTTCGTCAGCTGCGCAAAAGCATTTCTCTGGTCATGCAGGATGTATTCCTGTTTTCCGATACTATCAGTGAAAATGTTAAGATGGGTAAGCGAAAGACGGTCTGTAATGAAGAGGTAATCCAGGCGGCTTCCGATGCACAGGCGAGTGAATTCATCGAACGAATGGAAGAGCAGTATGAGACCATCGTCGGCGAACGCGGTGTTGGTCTCTCCGGCGGTCAGAAGCAGCGAATTTCCATTGCTCGTGCATTGGCAAAAAAGACACCGATTCTTGTATTCGATGATTCGACCTCGGCACTGGATATGGAGACAGAACTTATGATCCAAAAGTCTTTAGTCCAGATAGAATCGACAAAGCTCATCATCGCTCATCGTATCTCTGCCGTACGCCACGCAGATGAAATTATTATCCTGGAGGACGGCCGGATCGCAGAGCGCGGTACCCATGAAAGTCTGTTACAAAATAAAGGTTACTACTATAAAACATATATGGCACAGTACGGAGATTATCTGGAGTCCAGGGACAACGACAGTACTGAGCAGGATGAAAGGAAGGTGGCAGCATGTCAATAAATGCCATCAGAGAAGACGAGTTTATCAAAACCGTCAGCAAAAAAACAACCTTACTACGGTTGTTCAGCTATATGTTGGCTTACAAGGGACCAATCCTTGCTGTCATCCTGATTATGCTGACCACCGTAGCCATAACCATCGTAAACCCTCTTTTGATCGATCAGGCCATAGACGTGTATATTGCCAACAGCGATATCCCCGGTCTGGTCAGATTGGGGATGTTTACAGCAGCACTTAATATTATCTTTGTCTTCCTGGTGAAGCTTCGGATGTTTCTGATGGCAAGGGTATCCAATAATGTATTATTAAGCATAAGACAGGAGCTTTATACTCATATCCAGAAGCTCAGCTTTAATTTCTTCGACAGCAGACCTACGGGTAAGATTCTTGCCAGAATCATCGGTGATGTCAACTCTTTGAAGGATGTGCTGTCCAACAGTGTTACAACACTTATACCGGATTTTATCACAATCTGCGCGGTTGTTGTTATCATGCTGATCATCAACTGGAAGTTAGCCTTGGCATCCCTGATCTCTCTGCCGTTGATGATGTTCGGCCTCTGGTTCATCCAGACCCGGTCCCATAAACGCTGGCAGCTGCATCGGAAGAAGAGCTCCAATTTGAACGCATTTATTCATGAGGATCTGTCCGGTATGAGAATTATCCAGAGCTTCACAGCGGAGGATGAGACAGGCGAGACCTTTGATCAGCTATTAAAGGAGCATCGAGATTCCTTTGTAAGTGCAATCGTATTAAACGATGCCTTTGGCTCTGTGATTGACTTCAGCTGGGGACTCGGTATTATGTCCTTGTATTTCGTAGCAATCAAGCTGTTAGGTATTGATAAAAGCAACGTGGGAACCATCATGGCATTTGCTATGTATATCTCCATGTTCTGGCGTCCGATCATGAACCTGAGTAATTTCTATAACCAATTAATTACGAATATCGCGGGAGCGGAAAGAATTTTTGATATTTTGGATACCAAGCCGGATCTCACAGATTCCAATTCTGTCAAGGAGCTTCCTGAGATTAAAGGAGAGGTGATCTTTGATCATGTATCCTTCGCCTACGATGCAGATACTCAGGTTTTGAATGATGTAAGCTTTCATATTAACCCCGGAGAGACCATCGCTTTGGTTGGACCGACCGGTGCAGGTAAGACAACGATTGTCAACCTGATCAGCCGCTTCTATGACGTGCAGCAGGGTAATATCTACATTGACGGGCATGATGTGAAGGAGGTTTCCATAGAGAGCCTACGTAAGCAGATGGGTATCATGACACAGGATAACTTCCTGTTCTCCGGTACTATCGCGGATAATATCCGTTATGGCAAGCTCGACGCAACCGAGGAAGAGATTATCGCTGCTGCGAAAGCTGTAAATGCCCATGAATTCATCATGAAGATGGAGAAGGGCTACGAAACAGAATTAAAGGAAAGAGGCGCCGGATTATCCATCGGACAGCGTCAGTTGCTGGCCTTTGCCAGAACCATGGTATCCATGCCGAAGATACTAATTCTCGATGAAGCCACCTCCAGCATCGATACTCATACGGAGCTTCTGGTACAGCAGGGAATAGAAGCATTGCTGAAGGGAAGGACCTCCTTTGTCATCGCACACAGGTTATCCACCATTAGTAAAGCAGATCGCATCTTTGTGATTGATGACGGCTGTATCCAGGAAGAAGGAAGCTCGGAAGTACTATTAGCCAAGAAAGGACCATATTATAATCTATATATGGCTCAGTTTAAGAATATCTAATATAATCATAAAGAAAACTGTAAAAAAGCTGTTACCGCCGGTGTACGCATACGTCTACAGACAAGAAAGAACTAATCAGGTCTGTATTGGATTCATATCACCGAATGGTAGCAGCTTCTTTGATTCTAATGATTTCGCCAAATCATAAAAAATGTCTCATAGCCTTGAAGAGCACTTTCGGGGACCTCTCTTATTCTCTGAATGCCTGGTAGAACTCCTTCAACTCTGCCTTGATCTCCGGAGAAAGCTCCGTTTTCCTGACTCCTTGAATGGCTCTTTCCAGTGCATAAAGTCTGTTAATGCAGGCAGAAGCATCAATCGCCTTAATTTTTAACCAGGCCTGTTTACTTCCTGTCTCCTTTAACTGCTCATATGTCATTATATTGACCTGATTCAGCTGCTCTTCCACTGTTTTCCCTATGTTTAGCAGTTCGCTTAGCTCTCCCATGATTAACCTCCTGGCTATTAGTCCAAAGCTATCATATCCTATTTCTGTACACAACTTCTACTCCTCCCGGTAGTTTATAGCCAGTTACCGTGATGTCCTCTACTCCTCCTGATAGCTTTGAACCGCTACCGCGAATGCCTCTGCCAGTCTGATACCGGACAGGGGAATACCGACCAGCACTGCGCTTTTTACTTCCTCCAGCGTCGCTCCCAATTCCTTTGCATGTTTTACATGATAGGTAAGTCCTCCGGCCATCTGAAGGGCAGAGAGCACTGCGATATAAGCAAGTTCATGAGTTTTACCATCCAAGGCACTTACCTCGGCAGCCTTCATGACACTCTCCATCAATGCCTGTCCTACTCCATTGGATTCCTCCAGAAATAATTGAAAATCATTTGTTACCTTCTTCATAAAAAATCTCCTTTCTGTTTTTATTCTATAGATATAGATGCACAAAAAACAGAAAGGATACGTTATGATAAAAATTTATTTTAAAGCATTGATTACTCCCTGATACCATTCCTCTTCCGGCTTTTTCATAGGCATATTAGCATAAAGGTAATATATTTTCTTTCGTACCTCCGGATCAAACCGGTAGTCCTTTTCCCGATAATCCAATGCCTCCAATAATTCTTTCGTCCGGTTCTGCAGCTTGTCCCTGTTCTGTGCAAATTCAATCCAAGCCTTACAGCTGCAGGGGTTGTTACGATCCAGCAAGTTACAATGATCCGAGAAGAAAGAGTCAATATTCATACGTGCACGATGCAGCAGACCCTTGGCAGCCGATACTGAGGTACCTAAAATTTCTGCTGTATCTTCTACTCTCATCCCATACATATCCACCAGAGAAAATACGATACGCTGGTTTAAGGTCAACTTTCGTACCATTGCTAAAAAGCAGCCGTTCTGAAGTTCCCTGATTTCTTCTTCGACCAGAACCTCTTCCTCCGGACCCGGATAAACCTCTCGTAAGGCAGCCCCTTCCCGCTCCAGTTGTTCAAATTCCTCTACCAGTTCTTCCTGATATCTTCCTGTACGACGTAGCTTCATGAGGAATTGGTGGTAGCATATTTTATTCAGCCATTGCTTCGCAGCCCTTTCCTCTCTTAATTCCTCCAGATGCCGCCAGGCATTGAGAAAGGTCTCCTGTACCAGGTCCTCAGCATCCTTCGGGTGGCAGGATAATCTTAATGCGTAATGATAAAGACCTGCTCCATATTCTCTGATCAATTGTTCTATTTGCATATTTTCTCTCCTGATACTGCTATAACATATCATATATGGGTTCTATGCTGACTAAGTCTGCTCTTCCTTCTCTTCCTCCGGATAAATCTTGCGAAGTCTCTTATTCATACTTTCGGCTTCTTTCTCCGATTTCTTGAACATGATGAAGGTGACTACGAAGTAGACTAAAATAACAAGCAGTATCATGAATACAAGTTCCAGTATCCTACTGACATCAACCCATCCGCATAATATAGCGGTAAGTAACACAATAAAGTTGATATAAACAAAATGAACTCTCTGGCGAAGCTTCATTTGCTTTTTTCCTATCTCTTTTTTAGATACAAAAGCTAAAGTACCAATGGATGAGATAAATGACATAAAGATAAGCTGCCAAAGGAGTGCCACAGTAAGCTGTACTCCGGGGTAAAATACCGTAATAAAAATGGCAGCACTTATGACGCTTCCGCCTAAAACATAAATCATTGTTTGAAAGATCAATTTAAAAGCTTTTATGGCTACCACCTCCCTACAATCCAAGTTTTTTCTTCAACTCCGGCACATACTGCCTGGAGATCACAACTTTTTCTCCATTGAACAATAATGCTTCAAACCGACCGGAATAAGCAGGACTGATACTTTTAATTTTTGCTACATTCAATATGACCGACTTTGATGCCCGTAAATAATTGGAGTTGTTATATTCCTCTTCTATTTCATAGAGCTTCAGCTTCGTCTCGTACACATTCTGCTTACAATACATGAAAACCTTATTATCCACGCCTTCAAAATAATATACGCTTGACGGATCAACCATCGTAATATTCCCGTCCTTTATCCCAGCCAGCTTTTTCTGTCCGAGCTTCAGTTCGGACAGAAGCTTAAGCATATTCTCATCCAGCTCTTTACAGCGTACGATGATCTGATCTTCTTCTCCGGGATTACAATCTTCGATGATAATCTTCATAGGCTCTCCTAACTCTCATGAACTAGCGGCTCATGACATTTCGCTTTCTTTGCAGGATTGCTGCAATTCCTATAAAGATTATACCACTAACTACCATAAATGCTACCTGAAATGTACCGGATACTGCTTTATCCTGATATAATATTGTGATTCCCATGTATTCCTTATATCCGCTGATCATCTCAGCCGGGCATCCGGTAAAGGTAGTCCTCAGAATATCCGCCGTAAAAATAGATCGCATAAAGGAACAGCCGTGAAGCAGGGGAAAACATCGCAGTACACTTTGCACCTTCTCAGGGAGCATTCCCATCGGCAGGTAAATACCTGCCAGAAAGCCTACCAGAGTACCGATAATTGTACTGACTGCACCAAAGGCACTCTGGCTGTGAATGAAATTCGCAATCAGATAGACCATTGCTGCTGAGGTAAAGACATTCAATACAATATAGAGAAATATCTTACCAAGCGCCAACGCTGATAGAACGGTCCCACCGGTCAATCCAATATACGTCTCCCCTACCACTACGGTCAGTACACACATAATCACGCCCATGATAAATGCAGCAGCTACATAGCTTAATACGAAAATTCCTCTCTTAACCGGTGCAACAAAGAAGCTGGATAATCTTTTCTGTGCCTCATCCTCTACCATGATTCCGACCATAGATAAAGTGATGGTAATCGAATTTACGACCACGATCCCCGCCAAAGTCCACAGCATTACGAGCTGTTCTGCATTGCTTCTGTCTATGGCAGAATCTCTCGGTCCACCATATTGGTTCAGCAAATCCACTACGCTGTCCGCATTCATTTTTCCTAAGAATACAACCATCAGACCAATGATGATCAGCATGGAAAGCAGGGAAAAGAAGATATTGGATCTATCCCTGACATATACTAAGATATTACGTTTGATTAAACGAAGCAGTAACATTGATTTATCCTCCCTATAAGCTCTTTCCTGTTACATTCAAAAACACATCATCCATGGTACCCTGAATTACCTCGAAGGACTTTAAATTCTCTTTGATCCTATTCAATATCTCAAGACCGAACATGGAATCCGGGATCGTAACCCGGATATGATTACTTCTGGGCTCAAAGCTGAGCTTCTCCTCGGTTAACCTTTTTGTCAGTTCGTCTTTATCCTCGGGTACCAGCTTCAAGATATCCTGCGCATGTTGCTCCTTTAATTCTGAAGGCGTACCGTTCGCCACCAGCATTCCGGATTCCATGATGGAGATGTATTGGGCCTTCGCAGCTTCCTCCATATAGTGTGTCGTCAGAAAGACCGTCATCCTATCTTCCTTCCTCAGCTTTTCGATACTTTCCCATACATGCTGTCTGGTCTGCGGATCGAGTCCGGTGGTAGGTTCATCTAAGAACAATATCTCTGGCCGGTTCATCAGTGCCTTTGCGATCTCACATCTTCTCTTCTGTCCGCCGGAAAGCTTGCGAAACTGTCTATGCAGCAGTTCCCCGATATCCAGGATATCACATACATAATTCAAATTTCTCTGAATTGACTTACTGCTGCTGTCATAAAGAGATGCTCTGGTCACAAGATTCTCTTTGATCGTGAGCCGATCATCTAATGTATTATCCTGAAATACTACGCCGATTTTATTCCGGATCTCCCTATCTTCTTTCCCCAGACGGAACCCGCAGATAGTTGCTTCTCCCTCCGTCCTTCCTAATAGGGTACAGAGCATATTGATCGTAGTGGACTTTCCGGCTCCGTTTACTCCAAGAAACCCATAAAGCTGCCCCTTCTTCACCCGGAAGCTGATATCATCCACCGCTTTGATCTCCTTAAAATATTTTTTTAAATGATTCACTGTAATGACATCTTCCATAATTTCTTCCCTTTCCTCCAATGATACCTTATGTTGTTTGTTGGTATGAGAATATACTTTTTCCGCTCCGGGTGCAATAGCCACAGGGGTAAGTTGCTGTATGAAAAGGTAAGCTGTAAAAAAAGAGCTATGAGTTGCCTTAGGGCAAATCATAACTCCTATTCATTCTTTTCTTTATACTCTAGCCATTATATTTCAAGAATTCTATTTTCTTTACGGAAGCCATTGAATAAATGCTGTCTTATCCAGCCTGTTGTACCCGGCCTTCTCATAAAAATTCAATGTGCTCTCCTTCTTGGAGCCGGTCATAAGCATGATTTTATAGCAATTCTCTTGCAATGCGATACCTTTTGCAGCACCCAGCATCTGTGTTCCGCAGCCTTTATTCCGTAATCGTTCCTCCGTTATGACATTCTCTATCAAAGCGTATGGACGTTGATTATGAGTCAGATTCGGGACGATTATCACCACGCAGGAAGCAATGACGCTATCCTCCTCGATTCCGATCAGGATATGATGATTCTGATCCTTTAGAATCTGCTGCCACAGCGTACTCAGCTTATCGCCATCTTCAGGCATCGGATTATCATGCAGTTGGGTATATTGCTGCAGTAATCCTTTCAGATCTTTTTCCTCAACTTCCCTGATTATCATAGTCTCCCTCCCGGATATCCTACCGCTTAATTACAGCACAGCTGATTTTCTAATGATAATAGTATCTAAAAATTATCTCTAGCTCATCAGTCAGATATTCTGACCCGGATTGCAGATTACGGTCTGAATTTATATGGATCCTTCACATAGCTATGAACAACACTGCCGCAATCCGAGCAAATGATATAATAGATCTTGCTGGCCTTAAAAATATTTCTTACGGAGGAAACCGCTGCATAGCCGGATTGATATCCTTCTCCCAGCTGATTGCTTCCGCAGAAAGGGCATTTCTCAATATTGAATTTCTGCATTTTACCTCCCTTAGTATCTTCTCTTCGGTATGGTTATGATGAAGCTGGAGCCCTTCTTATACTGCGACCGAACCTTAATCTTTCCGGTATGGGCCAGGATGATCAGCTTCGCCAGGGACAGTCCCAGTCCATGCCCGCTGATATTCTGGTTCCGGACATGCTCCGAACGGTAAAAACGGTTAAAGATATTGTCTATATCCTTCCTTGTCATACCAATGCCGGTATCAGAAACGGTAATGACACAATCATCGCTGATCTTCTGACAGGAGATAGTAATCTCATCTCCATCCTTCGTATATTTTACCGCATTATCGATAAAAATACGGATTGCCTGCTTCAAAGCCTGCTTGTCACCGTAAACAATAACATCCTCAATGATCGGACTATTAATCACTCTGTTGACAGCCACCAGCTTCGTCTCCTTTACCATATCCTCTACCAGGGGCCTCATATTAAAGCGCTTCTTCGTTAATTTCAGAGTCTTCTTATCATGTCTGGACAGAAACAGAAGTTTTTCCACAAGATCCTGCATGCTTCTGGCTTCGTTCTGAATTGCCTCAATGGATTCCTGTAATACCTCTTCGTTGGAGCTTCCCCAGCGATTCAGCATATTAATATAGCCCTGGATAACCGAGATCGGTGTTCTGAGTTCATGGGAAGCATCCGATACAAACTGCTTCTGGCTCTCATAAGAGGTCTCGATCCGGTCCAGCATGGCATTGATGACATTAGCCAGATCCTTCAACTCATTCTTGGTCCCCTCGACATTCAGTCGTTCACTGTGAAGGTTATTCACGGTCAGTCTGTTCGCTGTTGCAGACATGACTCTGACCGGCTCGAACAGTTTTACATCACTGCGCTTGCCCTTCCTGATGACCAGGGCAACCACCACCAGATATAATATCACAAGCTTCCAGAGAATCGACAGGAAGGTCTGATAGCTGTGTGTCATGTTATATTGAAAGGTTGCTGAGAAATTAATGTCATGGGCGCTGAACTCCCGTTTCTCATTGATTATCATACTGTAATATTTGCTGCCCGGGTCAAAATGAAATCCGTGAAAGAACGTATTTGATGTTCCCGGTTGATATTCCAGGTCACTGTAAATGATTTTTCCCGTGTCCTGATCCCATACCATCATGGAAAAACCGCGTGCATAATAAGGATTCTCAATCCCTCTATAATTACTTTCCTTCACATTACTGATAAAGTCCTTCGATATCTGATCATAATCTTCCTTAACGGAATACATATAAACAGCAAAAAACCCAAATAGCAACAGGACCCCATGAGTCAGCATCAGTTTTAAGTATGCCATGGATATACGGAAGGCCATGGAAAGGCGAAACGTACTCAGCCAAGCCTCTTTCTTTTTACGGATCGGCAGAATCGTCTTTCGCAACACAAATCTTAATATCTCTAAGGGTTTTATCTTCATCCGGTCGTTGTCCCCTTTTCTTGCGGAGCTTATTTCTGTTCATCCTTAATGATGTACCCCACGCCTCGTACCGTCGATATCAAGTGCACACCGTATTTTTCATCTATCTTCTGTCTTAAGTAGCGCACATAGACATCGACTACATTGGTATCTCCGAAATACTCGTAATCCCATACATTATTCAATAGCTGTTCTCTGGTCAAGGCGATGTTCTTATTTTTCATCATATATTCCAGCAACTCATATTCCTTCTTTGTCAATACCAGCTCATCTTCTCCGAATAATGCACTGTGGCTGGCCAGATTCAAAGTTACTCCTCCAATGGAGAGGATATCTCCTTTCGGTTCGGATGTCTGCTTCCTTCGGTTTAAGGCAACCCGTATTCTTGCCAGTAATTCCTCTATGGCGAAGGGCTTCGTCATATAATCGTCGGCACCCGTGTCCAACCCTGCAACCTTGTCACTAACGTCATCCTTTGCAGTCAGCATGATGATTGGAACCTGAGATTCCAGTCTGATTCTCCGGCAGACTTCAATACCGTTTAAGCCCGGCAGCATGATATCCAGTACCACAAGATCCACGTTTTCCTTCAGCGCTTTCTCGAGACCCGTTCTTCCGTCCCCAGCAAGCAGCACCTCATAGCCCTCATGCTTTAATTCAAGCTCTAAGAATCTTCCTATCTTAATTTCATCTTCCACGATTAATATCCTGGCCACTACAGTATCCTCCTCTTACAAGTACTTCAACATCTTATACCATTGTATCGGTTACTGTAAGATTTTTCAATATGTCTATATTAAATTTCTATTAGAAACAAAATGCCCCTTGTAAAGCACAGGCTTTCACAAGGAGCATAACAATGTTAATTTGAATCTTTATAGAGAAGGATAAAAGGTCAAGTCACCGAAGGTGACGCTGTAAGCTAATACAAGGAAGATCTCGGAAAGTTAACTTTCCAGAGGCTTCCTTGTATTAGCTGCCCGGCTGTTTATCAGCCGGACCTTTTGTCTATTATAAATTCTTACAGTACACTCTTAACAGCCTTAACTACATTCTCAGTAGTAAATCCGAACTTCTTGAACAGGGTGCCTGCCGGTGCAGAAGCGCCGAAGCCCTTCATTGTAACAGTTGTACCGTCAAGTCCTACATACTTGCCCCAACCGAAATCAGTGGCTGCTTCTACGGCTACTCTTGCTCTTACACTCTTCGGAAGGATCGTCTCCTTGTATTCCTGAGACTGAGACTCGAATAAGTCAAGGGAAGGGAAGCTTACAACTCTGACATCAATGCCTTCCTTACCAAGCTCAGCTTGTGCGTTGACGCCAAGCTCAACCTCAGAACCGCTTGCCATAATGATTGCATCCGGAACCTTCTTCTTGGAATCTGAGATGATATAGCCTCCCTTTAATGCTTCCTTGGAAGAGCCCTCATACTGAGGAAGGTTCTGACGGGTCAGCACCAGAGCGGTAGGGGTCTTGGTGGAGGTGATAGCATAATACCAAGCTGCGATACACTCTGTCGCATCTGCCGGTCTGAATACGGTAAAGTTCGGCATTGCGCGAAGCATTGCGAGCTGCTCGATCGGCTCATGGGTAGGTCCGTCCTCGCCTACACCGATACTGTCATGAGTTAATACAAAAGTCATAGGAAGACCCATTAATGCAGAAAGTCTTGCCATCGGCTTCACATAATCACTAAATACGAAGAAGGTGGATACATAAGCTCTTAAGCCGCCATGAAGTGCAATTCCGTTACCCATAGCTGCCATTGCAAGCTCTCTTACACCGAAGTGAAGGTTACGTCCGCCATAATTCTCTTTGGAGAAATCGCCCATATCGTTCATATAGGTCTTGGTGGAAGGCGCAAGGTCAGCTGCACCGCCGATTACATTCGGAAGATAATTCTTGATACGGTTTAAAATCATGCCTGATAAGTTTCTGGTTGCTTCCGGCTTATCTGCATATGCCCAGAAATCATCACTGTCAAGTAAGTTCTTACCTGCGTTCTCATCATGATACTGCTCCCATAAGGTCTTCAACTCAGGGAATTTACTGCAGTACTCGGCAAACATCTTATTCCAGGAATCCTCTGCCTTCCCAAGGTCTTTCACGATGGATTTATAATTGTCATAAACCTCGCCCGGTACAAAGAAAGGTTCTTCGCTGGGCCATCCGAAGTTTTGCTTCATTGCGATTACATTGTCTGCACCAAGAGGCTCTCCATGAGCACTTGCCTTTCCTTCCTTAGGACTGCCGAAGCCAATCTTAGTCTTTACGGTAATCATGGAAGGTCTGGATAGATCTGCCTTTGCTGCTTCAATTGCTGCACCGATCTCAGCCAGGTTATTACCATCCTCAACAACCAGAGTCTGGAACCCGAAGGCTTCGAAACGTTTCTTTACATCCTCGGTGAAGGCGATATCTGTACTGCCTTCAATGGAAATCTTATTGCTGTCATATAATACAATCAGCTTACCAAGGCCTAAGGTACCTGCCAATGACATTGCCTCAGAGGTAATACCTTCCATCATACAACCGTCGCCGCCAAGTACAAAAGTATAATGATCCACTACAGGGTAGCCTTCTTTATTGAACTTCGCTGAAAGGTGAGCCTCACCCATTGCCATGCCGACAGCCATAGCCATACCTGCACCAAGCGGACCAGTGGTAGCTTCCACTCCAACTGTATGACCGTACTCAGGATGTCCGGGAGTTAAGGATCCATCCTGACGGAACTGCATTAAATCTTCTTTTGTAAGGCCATAGCCGAATAAATGTAATAAGGAGTATAACAGCATGGAGCCGTGGCCACCGGACAGGATAAATCTGTCCCTGTTATCCCATTTCGGATTAGCGGGATTATGTTTCATATGCTTTGCCCATAATTCATAAGACATTGCTGCAGAACCCAGCGGTAAACCCGGATGTCCGGAATTTGCTTTTTGAACGCCATCAGCGGATAATACTCTTATCGCATTTACTGACATTGTATCGATGTTGCTCATTGTAGATCCTCCTTAAATAATAAAATGTATTTTAATAGTATCCCTAAATATTACTCTCCAAATACTGCCCTATAATCCTGCTGGAACTTCTCAATTCCTGCAGTAGTCAAAGGATGCTTAGTGCACTGCTCAATTACACTGTAAGGAACGGTAGCAATATCAGCACCTGCCAAAGCACAATCTGTGATGTGAATGGAGCTGCGGATACTGGCTGCAATAATTTCAGTCTTAATGTCATAACTATGGAAAATATGAGATATCGTTCTGATCAGCTCTGTACCTTCCGTTGAAATATCGTCCAGACGTCCGACAAAAGGAGATACATAAGTTGCACCGGCTCTTGCTGCAAGTAATGCTTGATTTGCGGTAAAAATCAGTGTAACATTTGTCTTAATTCCCTCGGATGCCAACACCTTGGTTGCCTTTAAGCCTTCCAGTGTCATAGGAATTTTTACTACCATATTAGGATGAATTTTGGCGATTTCCCTGCCCTCTTTAATCATATCCTCAGCAAGTACTGTTGTAGCCTTAACCTCACCGCTGATCGGTCCATCCACAATCTTGGTGATTTCATTAATAACCTCTTCAAAAATTCTTCCTTCCTTCGCAATCAAGGATGGATTGGTTGTTACTCCGCAGATTACGCCTAAATCATTTGCTTTCTTAATTTCTTCCACATTTGCCGTATCAAGAAACAGCTTCATAAACATACCTCCCTAAGTGCATGACAGCGCGCAGTATCAATCGGACAATATATTTCATATACTTGTCCGATGGCACGTGTCAGTATAATGAATTTCATGCATCTATAAAGCCAGTTCGGGAGAACTTCATATCAGTCTTTCAGGACTTATGATTAGTCAAACTCCGATGTCATTGCTTATCATATGCATATAGTATATTAACTATACTATTTTTTGCACTATAATGCAATCGGCAAAATATACACACATTCCTACAAAAACAATTATTTTCTATACACTTAGTCAATCCTGCTGATGGAAAAATATCTTTGCTCAAATTGGTCCACCGGCATTGGTTGAGCAAAATAATAACCTTGAATGATATCGCATCCCACTGTACATAAAAATTCGACCTGTTCCTTTGTCTCTATGCATTCCGCCACAACCTGCATATGCAGATCCTTAGCCATGGTAATCGTATTACGGATAACGGTTAATCCCCGCTCGACTTCATCTGTGATACGGAACAATTCTCCGTCCAGTTTTACAACATCGAGGGGCAGATCCTTTAAAGAGTTTAATGAGGAATAGCCGGCACCGAAATCATCCATGGATACAAGAAATCCATAATTTCTTAAACGGATTACCGTATCGATCAGAAGCTGCTTATTCTGAAGAAATGCACTTTCCGTCAGCTCCAATTCAATCAAGTGGCGCGGAACCTCATAACTATCCACGATATCACGAATTGTTTCAGCCAGGTGACTGTTCACAAAATGGAGCCTCGATATATTCACAGAGATCGGTAGAGGAGTATACCCCTTGTCCAACCAGCTTTTCAGAAGTGCGCATACCTTCCTTACCATATAAATATCCAATTCCATAATAAAACCGTTCTTCTCAAAAACAGGTATAAAATATCCGGGCGATAACGGCTTTCCGCTACCATTATACCAGCGTACCAGCGCCTCTGCACCGAAGATGGTTTCCTCCTTAGCCATATATTTCGGTTGAAGGTAAACCTGAAATTCTTCGTTCCTTAATGCTTCATTCATGGACTTTTCGATTTCTTCCTCTTCAATCAGCCTTCTTCTGGCTACTTCATCAAAGAAAGAAATATTATGCTCAGAAGTACCCTTAATATTATTCTTTGCAACTCCCGCAAATTCACCCATACGATCAATGGAATCCGTACGCTCAGTAATATGATAGACACCATAAAAAATCTTTGCTGTTTTAGTATAACTCAATTGATGCAATCTGTCATTCAGATCCTGCAACCGCTCAGTCAGATCCTTCTCTTCCTGGAAAGACATCAGGATATAGAATTGATCGGCAGCGTATCTCGTAAAGGTTTCACCCTGTCTGGTCCATTTCTTTATAGCTCCGTAAATATCCTTTAAAATGGAATCCCCTTTTTGATAACCATACGCATCGTTGATGATCTTAAAGCGATTGATGTCGAAATTCACTAAGGCATACTTCTTCTTAAGGAATTGCTTACTATTCACAATACGACTCGCATTGATTCTAAACCGATACCAGTTATCGCCTCCGGTAACCGGATCCAGATACAGCATCCTGACAATTCTGCGGTTTGATCTTCTTTGGGTAAATATCATAAGAAGAAACAAAAGAAGGGTAGCAGAAGTAATGATAAGCCACATTACATTCGTCAATTCCAGAATTTCTTGTGTGGTTGGATTAACGGAATACTGTTTTCCGAAAAGAACAGACCAGTTACTCGTACCTAACTCTTTTTTTGTCCAGATAAACGTATGATTGATATCCTGTCCATGAAGCATCTGCTGAAGATTAACAGAAGAAATTTCGTTTAGGCGACCGGTATTTGATCTTTTGCTATCAGTATTCAGCTCTCCCTTTGATAGAAGCCTTCCATAGTCAAAATCCTTAATATCCGATCCTTTTATGTAAGAAACCAACTCATTCTTAGAATTAACCAGATAGATAGAGGCGCCATGATCAATTTCCTGATCAAGTAATGCAATATCACTGATTTCTCCGTCTATCCATGCTGCAAGAACTCCTACGCAAGCTCCGTTTTTTGTGATAGGGACCGCCTGTACCAGATAAGCAGCATCATTTTTACTGTACAGGAGTTTATCTGAGGTATAATTGCTGCCCTTCATTGCTGAAATGAAAAAATCTTCTTTGGAATAATCTTGTCCTGACCCAGATGGAAGATATCCTTTCCCACTGGAGTCAATCACAGCAATCTCGAGATAAGAATTCCCCTCAGTGAGTTCTGAAAGTAGATTCTGAACGGATCTATCATTAAAATTACCTGCTTTCGCTATATACGCAGCATTTGTATTCAGCGTTTGGAGTGAATTATTCATCTTTTGACTGATTAATGCAGCTGCATTATCTGTTAATGTCTCATATGCCTCGCATTGAGATTTATAGCTGTACAGAATCATACGGTTCATATGAAATAAAGCTAAAGTAAGAGACACAATGATACCAAAAATAGCAAATAAGATTAGTGGGGCTGTTCTGTTCTTTGGCAAAGCAAACCTCATGTTGTTTCTCCTCGCAAGTAATTTGACTTATATCGTATGAAATAAATGTACTATTTACGCAATACAATAAACTCTATTCTATGATACACTATCCGTGATGTTTTTGTCAAAAATAACTTTTTTCGCCACATTAATTACCATATAGTGGTATCTATGAAGTTGTTTCTGACACCAATTGTATTATATTCCACCATATTTCATCATACAATGTTATCTCTTATATTCTATTTGTCATATATTAGAAAAAACCTCACCCAAAGAGGAGGTCAATAGAAGGTTTGCGCTTGCATCAAAGGGTGTTACGGATTTATTGATTAAAACCAGTTTATCCCCTTGATAATAATTAATTAAACCGGCGGCCGGATAGACACTCAGAGAGGTTCCGCCGATCAGCAGCAGCTCCGCCCTGCTGATTAGTCTGATTGCTTCCTCCATAACAGCTTCCTTTAGCGGCTCTTCATAAAGAACGACATCGGGTTTGATGATCCCTCCACAGTCACAGGTCGGTACCTCTTCAGAATTAAGGATATCCTCCATTGAATAAGATGCTTTACACCTCATACAATAATTACGGAGAATGGATCCATGCAATTCCAATACCTTTTTACTTCCGGCCTTCTGATGCAGACCATCAATATTCTGAGTGATAATACCTTTTAACTTACCCTGGTCCTCCAATTCTTTCAGCTTTCTATGAGTGATATTAGGCTCTGCATCTCTATATATCATCTTATCCCTGTAAAATTCATAGAACTCAACCGTATGACTTAGAAAGAACCGATGGCTCAGAATCGTCTCAGGCGAGTAATCATACTTCCTGTTATAAAGTCCGTCGGTACTTCTGAAATCAGGAATTCCGCTCTCAGTAGATACGCCTGCCCCACCGAAGAATACGATATTATTACTTGCTTCTATCCATTCCTTTAACAGCCTTATCTCTTCCACCATAAGTTTAACCCCATTCTGATTTCTTCACTCCACTTGGAATTCGCAACCAAGCTTCCAATTCCTTATTATGCTTTTATTATACCATATTTCTTCTTGCTATCTATCGATAATATGATGATAGAAGAATCAAAAAAGGATCTCAATATGAGATCCTTAAATTAGATATGAGACATCCGGGATTCGAACCCGGGACACCATGATTAAAAGTCATGTGCTCTACCGACTGAGCTAATATCCCATGGATGTAATAATACCATCAATCTCTTGCTTGTCGCAAGAAAAAATGCCCAGAGCCGGAATTGAACCAGCGACACGAGGATTTTCAGTCCTCTGCTCTACCAACTGAGCTATCTGGGCAAGGTCAACATCGTTTACCTACGAAGAATGGGTGCCCGCTCTTCTGGGTTACGAAAGCTATTCGGTTAATTTAATACAAATGAAAAATTCGCAATGCATATTTTCATTTGTCTTGAATTGCGGGGATAGGATT